>JBAVPF010000206.1:0-16264 GCA_049692815.1 Acidimicrobiia bacterium | reverse complement strand
GCAACAGCCCGATGGCCGCGCCGGGATCGTCGGGAAGCTCCAGACCCAGAGAATGCGGGTCGGGTGGTGCTTCGGTCTCGACGAGCCCGGAAGCTGCCGCTATGGCCTCCTCGCCGTCCAGGGGCTCGTTGGCGGTGCCGGCGCGCTGCTCACTCATCCTCATCCACTATCTCGGCTTCGACTACGTCCTCGTCCTCGGAGGACTCGGCGCCGCCTCCGCCAGCCGTCTGCTGCTCGGCGGCGGCCTGCTGGTACAGACGGGTGGCCATCGCCTGGCTGGCCGCTATCAGCTCGTCCATCTTCGACCTGATGGCCTCGGTCTCGGCGCCCTCCTCGGCGAGCACTTCGTTGAGGGCCGTCTTGGCCGTCTCCACGGAGGCCTTCTCCTCGTCGGTCATCTGATCGCCAGACTCCTCGATGAGCTTGTCGGTCTGGTGGACCAGCTGCTCGGCCTGATTGCGGGTCTCGATCTGCTCGCGACGCCTGGCGTCTTCCTCGGCGTACGCCTCGGCATCCTTGACCATGCGGTCGATGTCGTTCTGGGCCAGCGCGGTGCCACCGGTGATGGTCATCTGCTGCTCCTTGTTGGTCGCCAGATCCTTGGCGCTGACGTGAACGATGCCGTTGGCGTCGATGTCGAACGTCACCTCGATCTGGGGGACGCCCATGGGGGCGGGCGGGATCCCGGTGAGGCGAAACTTGCCCAGGCTGTTGTTGTCGTTGGCCATCGCCCGCTCGCCCTGGAGGACGTTGATCTCCACCTCGGGCTGGTTGTTCTCCGCCGTGGTGAAGATCTCAGATCTCTTGGTGGGGATGGTCGTGTTGCGCTCGATCATGCGCGTCATCACACTCCCCTTGGTCTCGATGCCCAGAGTCAGGGGAGTGACGTCGAGCAGGAGGATGTCCTTGACGTCGCCTTTCAGGACCCCGGCCTGTATGGCCGCTCCCGCGGCCACCACCTCGTCGGGGTTCACGCCCTTGTGCGGCTCCTTGCCGGTCAGCTTGTGAACCAGCTCTTGCACGGCCGGCATGCGGGTCGACCCGCCGACGAGGACGACGTGGTCGATCTCTCCGACGTCGATCCCGGCATCCTTGATCGCCTGGTCGAACGGGCGCTTCGTACGCTCCAGGAGGTCTTCGGTCAGCTTCTGGAACTCGGAGCGGGTGAGCTTGTACTGCATGTGCAGCGGTCCGGCGTCGGTTGCGGTTATGAACGGCAGGTTGACTTCCGTCTCCGAGACGGATGACAACTCGATCTTGGCCTTTTCCGCCGCCTCCTTGAGACGCTGGCTCGCCATGCGATCCTTGGCGAGGTCGACTCCATGGTCGTCCTTGAAACTCTTGACCAGCCATTCGATGACCGCCTCATCCCAGTCGTCCCCACCGAGCTGGGTGTCGCCTGAGGTTGCCTTGACCTCGAACACGCCGTCTCCGATCTCGAGCACGGACACGTCGAAGGTGCCCCCGCCGAGGTCGAAGACGAGGATCGTCTCGTCCTTCTCCCTCTCCAGCCCATAGGCGAGAGAGGCAGCCGTGGGCTCGTTGATGATGCGGAGGACGTTGAGCCCGGCGATCTGGCCGGCCTCCTTGGTGGCCTGGCGCTGGGCGTCATTGAAGTATGCCGGGACCGTGATCACGGCGTCGGCGATGGTGTCGCCCAGATAGGACTCGGCATCCCGCTTCAACTTCATCAGGATGCGAGCAGAGATCTCCTGTGCGGTGTAGTCCTTGCCGTCGATGTCGATCTTCCAGTCGGTCCCGATGTGACGCTTGACCGAGCGGACGGTCTGATCTGGATTGGTGATGGCTTGACGCTTGGCGACCTCACCGACGAGAACCTCCCCGTCCTTGAACGAGACGATGGAGGGGGTGGTGCGCCCACCCTCGGCGTTGGCGATGACAACGGGGTCACCGCCTTCGAGCACGGCGATGACACTGTTGGTGGTGCCCAGGTCGATGCCTACGGCGCGTGGCATTCTCGAGTCCCTTCCGTTGATAGTCTGAGTCTGTATGAATGTTACAACCTGAGTGAGGTTATATCAAGTTTGACCGGAGAACGGTCTTTGACCTGCCCTTTCGTGTCGAAGCTCAGGTAGCGAGACTCTTGATGTACTCGACGAGATCGCTGATCTGGGCGTCGTCCAGCTGGTCGGCGTAGAAGGTGGGCATCACCGCGTCGTATCCCTCCACGATCTGACTCCTGGGGTCGACGATGGAGTTGATCAGATACGAGTCGTCGGCGACCACGTCCTCACCGCTGGTCAGGGGCCGGGTCGATCCGGCCAGGCCCTTCCACGTGGGCCCGGTGGCGGTGAGTGAGCCGTCGGTGGTGTGGCATTGCAGACATCCCTGGGCTTCGGCCAGTGCCTCCCCCCGGGCTGCGGCCTCGGGGTCGACCACGATCGGCCCCGGGCCCGAGTCGGCGGAGTCGGAGCCGAGGGTCTGCCCCGAGAACAGGAAGAGGCCCACCCCCATCGCCACCACTACGAGTAGGGCCACCGCACCTTCGGACCAACTGCTCATGAGGTAGGAACCGTAGACATCACCATGCCCAAACCTATGGTTTGGAGGACATGACGTCCCTCACCCGACGCCAGTTCCTGGGGGCGGCAGCCGGGCTGGTGGTAGCAGGCAACGCCCTGGCGCTCCCGGCCAGGGCGCTCCAGATAAACCCGCGGTCGTCCTGGGCCACGGGGTTGGAGCCGAAGGGGCCCCTGAACGGTGAGGACGTGAAGTTCCTGATCGTCCATCATTCCGCTTCGCACAACGGCCGCTCCGGAGCAGAGACACCCGCCATCCTGCGCAGCTGGTTCGAGTATCACACCGGGCCAAAGGGCTGGAACGACATCGCCTACAACTTCGTGATCGACGCCGATGGCGGGGTATGGGAGGCCCGCAAGGGAAGTCTCGATGGGCCGATCGCCGGTGACGCCACCGGCGGCAACCAGGGTTTCACCCAGTTGGTGTGTCTGGTCGGGGATTTCAACACCGCCCAGCCGACGAGTGCCGCCAAGTCGTCTCTGGTCGTTCTCCTCGCCTGGCTGGCCGAGCGCTACGGCCTGTCCACCGCTCCCGGTGCCGAGGCCACCTTCACGTCGCGAGGCTCCAACAGGTGGCCGTCCGGGACGGCCGTCACCACACCGACCATCTGTGGCCATCGGGACATGAGCAACACGACATGTCCCGGTGACAACCTCTATCCATACGTCGCCGGCCCGCTGATCGCCGATGTCGAGGCGGCTCGAGGTGGGAGCCCGTCCGTCGCCGTGCCGGCCACCACTCCGACCTCGAGCACGACCAGCACGTCCACCACCACGACCACTTCGACGACGTCCACCACCCCGACCGCTTCGACGACGTCCACGACGACGATCCCACCATCGACGACGACCACACCAGCCGTGTCCACGTCGGTGCCGCGGACGTCCACCACCGTCGTGCCGACGACGGTTCCCCGCACCCCGGTCGCGACGGTCGCCATTGCCGGTGGCGACCTCGCCGCCGGCCCGGCGAGGACAGGGCTGTTGACCACGGCGGGCGCATTGGTGGTGACCGGTGCGGGGCTGGCCCTGTGGAGGTATCGCCGAATGGGTGGCCCGAACGAGGGATCGGGGCGGCATAAACGGGACGGCCCGCGCCTTTGACATAGCCGTCATGCTCACACTGGACTTCGTCATGGCCCTCGTGAGGGTCTGGGCAGGCGTGGTGATGGTGGCCCACGGGGTGAATCACCTGCGCAGCCAGGAAGGAACTGAGCGTTGGTTCGCCAAGGTGGGGTTTCGCTCGCCCCGGCTCAACGCACGTCTCTCGGCATGGAACGAGCTGGCCATAGGGGCCGGTCTGATTCTGGGCCTGCTGACGACGGTGGCCGCCGCCGGTCTGGCGGCGACGATGCTCGTCGCATTCTGGGCCATCCACCGCTATGCCGGCTTCTTCGTCTTCCACCGTCCCGATGAGGGCTACGAGTACGTCGTGACCATGGCCGTAGTGGCCTTGGCGATTGCCGTTCTCGGCCCCGGCGAGGCGTCGGTCGATGCCGCGGTCCTGGGCCTCGATTGGACCGGCACCAAGGGGCTGTGGGTCTACCTGGCGGGCCTGGCCGCCGGCGTGGGCCAGCTCCTCGCCTTCTATCGGAGGCCGGTGGGGGAACGCGCGTGATCCGCCAACTGCCCAACACCTTCAACGAAACCCGGGACGCCCTCCATCAGATCGCGTTCTTCGCGATGGGCCCCGCCCGCTACGCGGCTGCCGGGCTGATGGGCTTGCGACCTACGCCGGGCGGGTTCGGGACGCCCGTCTTCGACGGATCGGTGGCACGTGTCGAGGGAGACATGCTCGTTTTCGAGCATGAGGGAAACGTGGCAACGCAGGTGATCTCCACTGTCGGTGCCGCGGCGGAGTTCTTCGGGGTCGCCTACGAGGTCGAGTGGTTCCCCGACTTTCACGACCCCCTCGCGCCGGTGGCCCCCGATGTTCCACTTCATGTCGACCGGGGTGCATCGCTGGCTCTGGGCGACTGGTTCCGCTTCGGGTTCGACCTGCTTGTCGACCTCTCCCGGGAGGGTGGCGCCGGCGACGACGTGAGTAAGGCGCAACTGTGGCCTGAGCATTTCGACCCGGCTATCGAGATGGGGAGTCATTCCGAGGGTCGCCGGGCCAGTTTCGGCGCCTCACCCGGTGATGCCCGGCACCCGGCGCCCTATTTCTATGTTGCCCCATGGGGGGTGGTGGACCGTTCCGATCCCTTCTGGAACGATGAGGCGTTTGGCGGGGCCAGCCTCGGCTACGACATTCTCCTCGACGCCGACGACCCGTCGGCGACCGCACGCGCCTTCCTGCTCACCGGTCTTCGGCTTCTCGGGTCCCGCTGACACAGACCGTCGTAGAGCAACTCTCGCCAGCCATCGCGCAGGCAGTCGGGACTTTCGGCCCTACGTTCACCCGTCCGCCAACGGATATGTTGATCCCTGAGATCAACAAATGCGTCTCGAGCTGTCCACAAGAACGGATTTGGCCCTGAGGGCTCTTCGAGAGTTGGAGCGGAGCGGTCGCCGAGTGCCTCGCGCCGATCTCGCCGAACTGCTTCACACGACGCCCGACTTTCTCGCCCGCGTCATGGGGTCTCTGGTTTCTCAGGGGTGGGTCGAATCCAGACGAGGTCGGTCAGGCGGCTATGAGCTCACGTCATCCGGTGAATCGGTTTCCGTGTTGGACGTGATCGTGGTCGAAGAGGGAGTCCCCGTGGACAGGTGTGTCCTCCGAACCGGGCCATGCACTCCTGACGAGAACTGTGCATTGCACGACCCGTGGTTGAAGGCCCGTGAGGCGATGCTCGCCGCCCTGGCAATCGCCCCCGTAACCGACGATAGGAGAGACCCGCCATGAGCGACACGCCGAACCTGCAGAAGATCTCGACCTACCTGATCGGTGGCCTGATCGGGGTCATAGCCGCGCTGGGCGTGTGGTTTCTGGCCGGTTGGGGCACGTCGGTATCCGATGGGGAAACGGCCGGTGACACGGAGGCATCAGCGCCGGCCGACGGTGAGGCCGACTCCGGTACCGATGTTGTCTTCGAGGGAACGGTTCAGGGCAAGCCGGCCGCGATGTACTTCCTCGACTCATGCGCCGGGTGCCATGGGACCGATCGCCGCGGCGCCACCGGGCCCGCGTTGTTGCCGGAGCGGCTCAGCCAGCCCGACGAGTACTACCACGAGGTCATCATGAACGGGAAGCCGGGAACGGTGATGCCCCCGTGGGGCGAGCAGCTGACCGACGAGGACATCACGACACTCGTCGCATTCATCCACTCCGACACCGGAGAGGGACCGCCACAGTGGACTTTCGAAGATGTCCAGGCGAGCCACGAGATTCTGGTTGCAGAGGCGGATCTCCCCGCTGAGCCGACCCACGATGCCCGAATCGGCAATCTGATGCTGGTGACAGAGCGCGAGGCCCAGGGGATCGCCGTCATCGATGGCGACACACACGAGTTGCTGGGAAAGGTCGACGCCTCCTACCGGGCACACGGCTACACGTTCTCACCCGTGGATGAGCGATGGGCCTACAACATGGGCCGTGACGGTTGGGTGTTCAAGATCGACCTGTACAGCCTGCAGCCGGTGGCCAAGGTGCGAATCGGCCTGGACAGCAGGGCATTGGCCATCTCCGACGACGGCAAATACCTGATCGCCGGAAACTACGTGCCGACCACGGCGGTCATCCTCGACGCCAAGACTCTGGAGCCGCTGAAGGTATTCGAAGCGACCGCAGCCAATCCCGAAGGGGAGATTGTCGAGTCACGTGTCGCCACGATCCTGGACACCTCCCCGAACCTCGTCGGTCCCTATTTCCTGGTCGCCCTCAAAGAGGCGGGTCAGGTTTGGCGGGTGGATTGGTCCCAACCCGACTTCCCGGTGACATCGGTCAGCAACGTCGGCCATATCCTCCACGACGGTTTCCTGTCTCCCGACAACCGGTCCTTCTATCTGGCGGCCCAGACGGACGACTGGATCGCGGTCATCGATGTGGAATCGATGACGGTCGCCGATCGCATCAAGACCGGCGCCACTCCGCACCCCGGATCGGGTGCGACGTGGGAAGCCGATGGTGTCGAATACGGTGCGACGGTGCACGCTGGTGAAGGCAAGGTCACCGTGTGGGATGTCGCCACCAACGAGATCGTCGGCACGGTGGAAACGGCGGGTGCGGGGCTCTTCATCCGGGCCAGTGAGCACAGCCCATACGTTTGGGCCGATGCCGTCTTCGCAGAGGAGCCGCACGCCATCACGGTGTTCGAGAAGTCGCCGCCCTTCGAGATCGTCGGTGTCATCGACGACGGGATGCGGACTCTTCATCCCGAGTTCACCGACGACGGGAAGTACGTCTACGTCTCGGACTGGGACGCCAACATCGTGCGCGTCTACGACGCCGCCAGCCTCGATCTCGTGGCCGAAGTGCCCGACATCGTGACGCCGACCGGCATATTCAATGTGGGGCGTCGTCTCGAGACGCTGGGTCACTGACCGTGGGCTAGTCGGATCTGGTCATCGACGCCAAAGACCCGATCAGCCCGGCAGCGGCCCCGCGCACCTGGGCGATGGTGGCGTCGTAAGCCTCGTCCGGCCCGCCGTATGGGTCGGGCACCTCGTCCTCGGGACCGGTGTCGAAGGTGCGGAACAGGCGGACTTTTGCCCTGTCCTCGAGACTCGGTGCCATGGCCATGACATCGCGGAGGTTGGCCCGGTCCATCACGACGATCACGTCGAACCGCTCGAAATCAGCGGCGATCATCCGCCTTGCCCTTCCCTCGATGTTGAGCCCCACACGGGCACCGGCGGCCACGGACTTCGGGTGTGGGGGGCTGCCCAGGCTCCATGTCCCTGTTCCGGCCGAATCCACCTCGACCTCGATGCCGGCTGCCGCGGCCGCTGTCTTGATGGCCGCCTCGGCTGCGGGGGAGCGGCACGTGTTGCCGGCGCAGACGGCCAGCACGCGGGTCATCATGATTCGTCCTCGGCCAGGCGTCGCTCGGCCAACTCGACGTAAGACTGCTCCGTGTCGAACCCCACGTAATGGCGGCCGGCCCGCCTGGCAGCCAATGCCGTCGTCCCGGAGCCGATGAAGGGGTCGAGAACCAGGTCTCCCTTGTAGGTGTACAACTCGATCAGCCGGCCCGGGAGATCGATCGGGAAGGGGGCGGGATGTCCGACTCTCTTGGCGCTCTCCGTGGGAAGCTCCCAGATGTCGAGCGTCGCCTCCAGGAACTCCTCGGTCTCGATGGTGGCCTCGCTGGGAAGACCCCGCTCCTCCCGCACCGACCGTTTCAAGGCACGATCGAATCTCCCCTTCGAGGCGACGACGACCCGCTCGGTCACGTCGCGGAGCACCGGGTTCTGCGGGGATCGATACGAGCCCCAGGCACAGCTGCCCGCCGCCCCTCTCGCCTTCTGCCAGATGATCTCCCCGCGGAGCAGCATCCCCAGATCGTCCTGGAGTATCGAGATGAGGTCGGCCGACAACGACCGGTACGGCTTGCGACCGAGGTTGGCGACGTTGACCGCCATGCGCCCGCCCGGCTCCAACTTGGCGAGGCATGCCGCCAGAACGTCGTGGAGCATCTCCAGATATTCGACGTAGCTCGAAGGGACATGACCGGCCGCGAGGTCCTTCTCGTATTCCTTGCCCGTGAAGTACGGGGGAGACGTGACGACGAGGGCGACGGAATGGTCAGCGACCTGGTCAGGTCGCATCACACGGGCGTCGCCACAGAAGATGCGGTCCATGACGACGGGGGGCTCCACCCTCTCGTCGCCGGACGTGACAGGTGCGGCGAATCGCTCGTAAAAGGACGAAGAATCGTGCGACTCACGCTTGCCGGAGCCGAAATCCGAAGTTGCAGTCGCCAGTCGCCGCCGTGCCATCGCCGATGAAGTTACCCCCGGGGGTCGATGTGCCCTGGCATGAGCGAGCGACAACAATTGGGCCGATCGATGAGAATCGACCTCCCTCCCGAACGGCCACGCCTCGATTTGACCGGCAGAGACGGGGAGCTCATAACGCTCAGCCCCCTGGAGGAGTCGGATCGCGACTTCCTGGCCGCCGGTCTCGAGGAGTTGTCGATCGAGAGCAGGTACTCCCGCTTCGGCCAGGGCGTGAGCAGGCTGAGCGAAAGGGAGCTGGACTATCTGTCAGCCGTGGATCAGCGCTCCCACGTGGCATGGGGAGCCGCTGTCGCAGGGGAGATCGCCGGCGTGGGGCGATACATCGTGTCGGCCCCGGGCGAGTGCGCCGAGCTCGCCATCACAGTGATAGATGCGTTCCAGCGTCGCGGGATAGGCATCGCTCTGTTCCGCGTGCTGGCGACGGTGGCGCGCCACGACGGCCTGCACGAGCTGTGTTTCGAAGCTCAGGCCGACAACGACGCCGTCGCCCGGATCATGCGTGACTTCGACATAGCGACATTCGCCGCCGAGGGTGCGATCGGGGCCCGTCTCCGGCTATCGGACCTGCCCGTCGACTCTCAGGCCGAGGAGATCGTCGAGGTGATGGAGAAGGCCCGTTAGCCGGGGCTGTCCTCGTCGAGGTCGAGGGACGCAGAGTTGACGCAATACCTCAACCCCGTGGGGTTGGGGCCGTCATCGAACACATGCCCCAGGTGGCCCCCGCAGTTCGAGCAGCGAATCTCGGTCCTCACCATCCCGAAGGAGCGATCTTCCTCTTCATCGATCTTGCCCTCGGAGAGTGGCTTGAAGAAGCTGGGCCACCCGCTGTGCGACTCGAACTTGGTATCGGAGGAGAACAGCTTCTCACCACATCCGGCGCATCGGTAGACGCCGCCGGCCTTGGCGTCCCAGTACTTGCCGGTGAAGGCGCGCTCGGTCTCACCCTGCCTGAGGATTCGAAACTGCTCGGGTGTCAGCTTCTCTCTCCACTCGGCTTCGGTCTGTGGCATATCGGTCATCGGTCCTCCTTGTCCCCATTCAACAGGACATGCGCTTCTAGTCGCTCGATGAACACTCCCTGTGCCGGGTTCAGCTTCTGCTTGGCTCGGTCGGGAGCCATCCAGAGAACGCGATCGATCTCGGGGTATTCCCGCCCGTAGAGGGTGAACATCCCCGGGTCGAAGGTGGTGAGGTCGAAGTTCGACTCGATCGCCCAGGCCACGACGACCTTCCTCGATTTGAGGATGGTCTCGCCCAATGGAACCCACCCGGTGGCCGGCGCCGGCCAGCCGGTTTCCTCCTCGAACTCGCGCACGGCTGCCGATTCGTCTCCTTCCCCCTCCTTGACCAGCCCCTTCACGATCGACCACGCACCGTTGTCCCGTTTCTCGAACCAGGGACCGCCCGGGTGGGCGATCAACACCTCGAGTGCGCCGTCGATGCGGTAAGGGAGAAGACCCGCAGATCTCACGAGGCCCGACATTACGCTGACCTCGTGACCGTCCTGGCCACTGTGTCGCCGGCCGACGACGACCTGGCGACCTTCGATACCAGTCTGCAACTCGGTGAGTCAGAGCCTCTCGGTGTAGGGGTCAAGCGGGTGACCATGGAGCAGCTCGAGCTCGCCGCCTCCCGATTCCTCGGTGGCGAGCAGGAGTTCGGGACGGCCGTGCACGAGTCACGCAAGTCGATAAAGCGCGTTCGCGCCATGCTCCGGCTGGTGCGCGGCGAGCTACCGGAGAAGATCTTTCGATTCGAGAATGAGTCACTGCGGGAAACAGCGCATCTCGTCGATGAGATTCGGTCTGCCCAGGGTGTGCTCAACGCAGCCACGAACGTCAAGGATCTGTACGGCGACCTCCTGGCGGACGAAACGTTCGAAACGCTGATAGAGCGTCTCCTCAGGAGACGAGACCTCATCGAGATGAGGGCGCTCGAGGATCCCAACCTGATCGGAAGGGTCGTGCGTGGGCTGGAGAGGGCCTACCACCGCTACCACTCGTGGCCCGTCGACCCCGAGGCCCGCGAGGTCTACGGGCTCGGTATCCGAGACTCGTTCGAGGCCATCGACCCGGGGCTGGACCGCACCTACGGGCTCGGTCGGCGTCGCATGGTCGCGGCATACCGCTCCTCGGAGGAGGGCGGTTTCCACGAGTGGCGCAAGCGTGTCAAGGATCTGCGACATCAGATGGAGTTTCTGGCCCCCCTGTGGCCGGAGGTCGTCGTGGGGACCGCCATGACCCTCGAGCGTCTCGGCAGCGTCCTCGGGGAGGACAACGACCTGCGCGACCTGATCGACCTGGTCGGCTCGCGCCCGGATCTCTGTCCCAACCCGAGGGAGCGGTCGCTGCTCAGGGCGCTGGCCCGGCAGCGTCGGTCCGAGCTGCAGATGGCGGCCGAGATCCTCGGTCGTCGCGTCTATGCCGAGAAGCCCAAGGCACTCTGCTACCGGTTCGGCGAGTATTGGGGGGCGCGGCAGATGGCGCTCGGCGGCTCCTTCGACACCATCGTCGTCTACTGACGGAATCTCCTCCAGCGGTGACGGGTTGTCCCTTGCAGCAACCGACAGGAGACATTCGATGAGCGATTCGGGCCGTGTGCGCACAGAGCCGGGAGCGAAGAGAGTCAGAGTCATGCTCGCTGGGAGGGTGGTCGCCGACACCACGAGCCCTCTGCTGGTGTGGGAGGTGCCGTACTACCCGACGTACTACTTCCCCGAAGCCGATGTGGACACCGACTCTCTGGTCGAGACCGGTGAGACCGTCAGCAGCCCGAGCCGTGGTGTCGCCACCCAGTACACCGTCAAGGTCGACGGATCGGAGGGCGTCGCCTATTCCTATCTGAGCCCCAAGATCGATACCCTCGCCAGGCACTACGCCTTCGTTTGGCCGACGATGGATCATTGGTTCGAGGAGGACGAGGAGGTCTTCGTCCACGCTCGCGATCCGTACACCCGCATCGACATCCTCCCCTCGGGAAGACGGGTGAGAGTCGAGGTGGACGGTGTCACCGTCGCCGATTCGACGAACGGCTCCTTTCTCTACGAGACACATCTCCCCACCAGGTACTACCTGCCCAAGACCGACATCCGGATGGATCTCCTCACTGCCACCGACCTGGCCACGGCGTGTCCCTACAAGGGGAGGGCCCGGTACTGGTCGGTGACGGTGGGTGGCGAGACCCACGAGAACGTCGCCTGGGCCTACGACTCGCCCCTCCCCGAGTCACAGAAGATCCTGGGGCTGATCTCGTTCTACAACGAGAAGGTCGACGTCTACCTCGACGAGGTCCTCCAGGAGCGTCCCAAGACGAAGTTCTCCTGACCTCGCCTTTCAGTCGATCTCCATGGCGAGTTGGATCACGGTGAACACCGCCCCCGCCGGGTCGGCCAGCACGACGAAGGTTCCCACCTCCGGTATCTCCATCGTGTCCGTGATCGCAGACCCACCAGCGTCCTGGGCCGTGTCACGGGCGGCTTTGGCATTGGCTACGGCGAAGTAGACCCCCCAGTTGTTGGGGATGCCGGGATCCGGAGGCGCCATGACGCCGGCCACCTCCCGGTCTCCCACCGAGAGGAGAATGTAGGGCCCGGCGGCGCCCTCGGTGACCCGGTGTGTGTGGCCGAGGACCGCTTCGTAAAAGGCCACCGCCCGGTCGATGTCAGTGGTCTGCAACTCGTTCCAGTTGAGCGATCCGTGCTCGTTGACGATGGCGGCGCCCTTGTTCGTGCCCGACTGCCAGATGCCAAAGACGGCACCTGTCGGGTCGGTGGCGATGGCAACCCTGCCGGCGTCGGCGACGTCGACCGGCCCCATGACGACCTGACCACCGGCCGCTTCGATCTTCGAAGTGGTGGCGTCGGCGTCGTCTACGGCGAAGTAGGTGGACCACGCGCTGAACTGCTGACCCTCCTGTGCCGGGCCCAACCCGGCCGCGGTCAGATCTCTCTGGTATGCCATCCAGTACGGCATGGAATCGGTCTCACGCTCTTCGAAGCGCCAGCCGAAGAGTGTGGCGTAGAAGGCGAGGGCGGCCTCGACGTCGGTGGTGGAGAGGTCGACCCAGCAGGGCACCCCCTCGCGATAGCCGTCTCTCGTTGGCACGTTGCTCCTTTCTCGTCCTTCCCAAGGTACGCCCGCAGGGTGACAGGTTTGGGGACATGCAATGTCAGAGTTGGCCGGATTGCACCTGCTCGATGGTCGCTGCGTAGCCCGGATCGTCGTAGCGGCTCAGGAGAAAGGCATTCGCATAGTCGGGGAGCTCGCTGCCGGTGATGTGTGCGGCGAGCAGATCGGCGGCAGCGGCAGACACCATGATCCCGAAGCCCGAGAACGCGCAGAGCAGATGGATCCCTTCGGGGCCGGCCGGACCGACGAGGGGCCGGTTCTCGACCGTTTTGGTGTAGTAGCCGCCGTCTACGAACGACTCGGGGAGCCGGTCCGAGTACGCCGATAGGCCAGGCACCATCGTCGTCAGGCCCCGCATCACGACCTCCGGGTACAGATCGTCGCCCGGGATGGGCCACACCGGGTCGAGGGTCCGGTCGTGGTACTCCCAGAGAGCGAGCACATAGGGCGAGTCGACGCCTCCCTCGGGTCGGAAGTGGCAATAGATCGGCATCTCGCCGAGGACGTCGGTTCGGCCCATGCGGGCCAGCTCCTCACGCTCCTCCTCGGACCAGTCGATGCGCTGGGTATCGGCCCAGATCGTCATCGGCGCCTTGCGGGGGATGACCCCGAGATGGTCCCGGAACGCCACCTTGAGATGGAGCTCGGAGAAGAGCGGGAGCCGGACTCCGGCCATGGCGGCCACCTCCTTCGAGAGCGGCCCGGCGGCGACGATCACCGTCGGCGTGGAAACGGTCGTCCCGTCGGAGAGCGTGACCAGCCCCGGCTCGATGGCGGTGACAGCCTCGGACGACAGACTCGCCCCCGCTCCACGGGCCCGATCGAGCATCCACTGGCCGAGGTCCTGGGCCCGAAACCATCCGGCGCGGGGAACCGCCACCCCCCCGACGGCCGTCTCGGTCAGGAAGGGGTGGCGCGTCAGGAGCTCGTCCCGGCCGAGAGCCTCCGCCCCGGCCCCCAGGCCGGTGATCTCCCCCACCTGCCGCTCCATGGCGGCAAGCGTCTCACCCTCTCCGGTGACGAACAGATAGCCGTTGCGATTCAGCCCGAAGTCGAACTCGGTGGCCAGCTCCTCGAAGATGTCGATCGAGCGATTCATGAGAGACACCATCGGAGCGTTCGGCCACCAGTTCCGATAGCACTCGGTCGACTTGTCCGATGTGAGGGTGAGAGGAGGGCGGGGGTCCACCATCAGGACATTCCCGACCCGGTGCCGCACGGAGAGGTGGTACGCCGCCGAGATGCCGGCGATGCCGGCTCCCACCACGACCACGTCGGCGGAACGGCTCAACGTCCCAGATGCGCCCTCACCTTGTCGGCAACCTGCTGCGGGGTGAGCCCGAAGTGCTCGGCCAGGTCGCCGGCGGGCGCAGAGGCTCCAAACCGGTCGATGCCGATGGCGAGGCCGTCCCGCCCGACGAACCGCTCCCACCCGAAGGTGGAGGCGGCTTCGAGGGAGACGCGAGGCAGGTCGCCGAGGACCTCGGCTCGGTATGCCTCGGGCTGGAGGTCGAACAGCTCCCAGCTGGCGAGGCTGACCACTCTTGCCGAGACGCCGGAGGTGCCCAGCAATTCGGCGGCCTCGATGGCGGTGCTCACCTCCGAGCCGGTTGCGATCAACGTCACGTCCGACCCTTCCTGCACTACGCGCCCCCCTTTGGCCACGTGCCCGGGCGGCAGGGTCGGCACGCCCTGCCTGGTCAGCACCAGCGCCACCGGACCGTCCTTCCTGTTGAGAGCGAGCTCCCATGCCTGGACCGTCTCGTTGGCGTCCGCCGGCCGGATCACCCACAGATTCGGCATCGCCCGAAGAGAGGCGAGATGTTCGATCGGCTGGTGAGTCGGCCCGTCCTCCCCGAGGAATATCGAGTCGTGCGTCCACACCCAGATCGAGGGCGTCTCCATCAGGGCGGAGAGCCTGACCGCGGCCCGCATGTAGTCGGAGAAGACGAAGAAGGTCGCGCCGTATGGCCTCAAGCCGCCATGGATGGTCATGCCGTTGACGATCGCCCCCATGCCGTGCTCGCGCACGCCAAAGGCGATGTCGCGGGCTGTCCGGTCGGCAGGCGAGAAGATCCTCCCCTTCTCGATGACCGTCTTCGTCGACCCGGCGAGGTCGGCCGACCCGCCGATGAAGCCAGGGGCCTTGGCGGCCATCTCCTCGAACAGCCGACCGGACGAGGCCCGTGTCGCCAGCTTCGAGCCTTCTTCGAACCCGGGCCCTTGCAGCGAGACCGGGCCCGGCTCGAACAGGGAAGCCCATTCTGTGGTGTCGGCCTCCTCGAAGCGCTTCGACCAATCGGCCCTGGCCTTGCGGCCTCGCTCCATCGCCGTTGCGAAGAAGTCATAGACGGCGGGGTCGACGACGAAGTCGGGCTCCGTGGGATATCCCATCGCCTCCTTGGTGAGCCGCACCTCCTCCTCGCCGAGCGGCTGGCCGTGGGCCTCGGGTGTGTCCACGAGATGGGGGGCGCCGTTGGCGATGTGGGTGTGACAGACCACCAGTGAGGGCCGGTCGGCCTCGGCGAGCGCCGACTCGATGGCCTGGCCGACGGCTGCCCGGTCGTGGCCGGCGACGGTGGTGGTGTGCCACCCGTACGAGTCGAAGCGCTTGGCCACGTCTTCGGTGAAGGTGATGTCGGTCGATCCGTCTATGGAGATGTCGTTGTCGTCGTACAGATAGATGAGACGACCCAGGGCGAGATGTCCTGCGAGGGACGCCGCTTCGGAGCTGACCCCCTCCATGAGGTCGCCGTCGGAGACAAAGCCATAGGTGTGGTGATCGACGAGGTCACTGCCGAGACGAGCCCGCAGGTGCTCCTCGGCGAGCGCCATGCCGACTCCCGTCGCAAAGCCCTGACCGAGTGGCCCGGTGGTCATCTCGATCCCGATGCCGTGGTCGATCTCGGGGTGCCCGGCCGTGTGCGAGCCCAGTTGGCGGAAGCTTCGGAGGTCGTCGAGGGAGAGCGGGAACCCACAGAGATGCAGCAGCGAGTACAGGAGCATCGACCCGTGACCGTTGGAGAGGACGAAGCGGTCACGGTCGGGCCAATCCGGCTCATCGGGGTCGACCAACAGGAATCGGGACCAGAGGGTGACGGCGATGTCCGCCATCCCCATCGGCATCCCAGGGTGGCCCGAGTTGGCGGCCTGCACCGCATCCATGGCCAGCGCTTTGATGGTGTTTACGGCTAACTGCTCGACGGAAGGCTCTTCTGGCATCGGCGGCGAGAGTACTCACCCCCGTCTCCATTGCGTTCTGTGAGGGTTTGTCCGTACTCAGTACGGACAAACCCTCACAGAACGGTGAAAGAGGTCCTCAACCGATGGGCCGGCACAGACGGCACGGGCGGTACCCGACGTCCTCCGCCTCGGCGCCCGACCTGAAGTCGACGACGTTCGCGGTCTTGGAGCGCCGGATGGCATGACAGGTCGGGTGGCAGTAGATGCCGGTCGAAGAGTTGCCCTGCACCCGGATCCTGTGGGAGGCGAGTTCCTCGAGCATCGAAGGGTGCGCCCCCTCGTGGGTCAGCAGCTCAACCTTGTTGTGCGGCCCTCCCAGGGAGTAGTTGCCGATGTGCCCGTCCGTCCGCACCACCCGGTGGCAGGGGATGATCAGCGGGATCGGGTTGCGTGCCACCGCCGAGCCGACCGCCCTGACCGCGTTCGGGTTGTCGACTTCTCGCGCCACCCAGC
>JBAVPF010000205.1:0-5279 GCA_049692815.1 Acidimicrobiia bacterium | reverse complement strand
GGCATGCAGGGACAGGACTCCTTGAGCCCCTGACTCCTTCCGCTGAGAAGAGCCTAACGAAGCTATCGCGAAAATCCAGACACCGCGCGCAGTTGCCCGCAGGCGGCGTCGATCTCACGGCCCCTGGTGTCACGCACGGTCACGTTGACTCCTCTGTCCTCAAGGGCCCGGGCGAAGTCCTCGATGCGAGGCCGGCTCGAGGCCCGCTCCGGGCTCAGCGGAGTCGGGTTGAGGGCGATCAGGTTGACGTGAGCGCGGAGACGACGTGCGATCGCGGCCAGCTTGTCGGCCTGTTCGAGGGTGTCGTTGACATGGTCCATCATCGTCCACTCGATGGAGACCCTCCTCCCCTTCTTCTCGTAATAGGCCGCGGCGGCGGCTTCAAGGTCGGCGATTGGATAGCGCTTGTTGATCGGGACCAGACGTGACCTCAACTCGTCGTCGGCGGCATGGAGGCTGATCGCCAGGTTCACCGGCCAGGGCTCGTCGGCGAGTCGCTTGATCCCGGGGACGATTCCAACCGTCGAGACCGTGATGGATCGAGCCGACATCCCCATCGTCTCGACGAGACGTCGAATCGCCTCTCTGACGCGGTCGTAGTTGGCCAACGGCTCACCCATGCCCATGAAGACGACGTTGGTGAGACGGCCGGGCACCCCCGGCATGCCGATCTGACGGAGGAAGGCCCGTGCATAGGCCACCTGGGCAACGATCTCGCCCGGCTCCAGATGCCGTTCGAAGCCGAACTGGCCGGTGGCACAGAAGGTGCACCCGAGGGCGCACCCGGCCTGACTCGATATGCACAGGGTGGCTCGTCTGGGATAGCCCATGAGCACAGCCTCGATCGCTGCTCCGTCCGGCGCCCGGAACAGCCATTTGCGGGTGGTTCCCGCGTCAGCACTCTGCTCGACCTCGACGGCGAACGGCCACAGAGTGGGTCCGATCCTCTCCCGGAGGTCCTTCGGCAGATTGGTCATGTCGACGGCGTCCAGGACGGGTGTCTGGTAGAGCCAGTCTCGAAGCTGGTCGACCCGATACGAGGGCTCGTCGCCTAGCAGTAGGACGAGGTCTTCCGGAGCGTGGAGGTAGGGCACCTGGCGGCCGGCAACTACCGGTCGGAGGCGAGCTGTATCCAGTTGCGGGCGCGCGCTGCGCTCACTCCGGCGGCCTCGGCGACCCGATCCGGGCTGGCGAGGGACAGGGATTGGACGTCTCCCAGACCGGCCTCGCCCAGCCTCTTGGCGAACACCGGGCCAATCCCGTCCAGGACGTCGACGGGCTCGTGACCTCCTGTCTCCGAACGGAATGCGGGCGGTTGTGGCTCTCGTGAGGTTGCAACGGAGATGAACCGGTCGCGCATCGCCCAGACGATGGCGACGGCAGCACCTATGAAACCGATCACCTTGGCGAGTCTCTTCATGGCGACCCCAAGGCTACAGCCTCACTACCGGCTCTCTAGCCTGGCATCATGAAGGTCGACTACTACTACGCCGCCGGTCTCCCCGAGGCGGCCGCCGACGCGGCCAGGGAGGCGTCGGCGCTTGGCTACGACGGGTTCTTCACCGCCGAGACCCAGCACGATCCATTCTTCCCGATCACCCATGCCGCCTTGGCCGAGCCGGAGTTGGACTACGGCACTGCGATCGCAGTCGCCTTCCCCCGGTCGCCAACGGTGATGGCCATGATCGCCTGGGACCTCGCCCGCCAGACGAAGGGCAGGTTCCTTCTCGGCCTGGGCACGCAGGTGCGCGCCCACGTGGTGAGACGGTTCGGCTCGCTCTGGTCGGGTAAGCCGGCACCACAGCTGCGCGAGTACATAGAGGCGATGCGAGCGGTCTGGAATTGCTGGCAGAACGGGACGCCTCTCCGCTACGAAGGGGAGTTCTACAACCTCTCCTTGATGACCCCCTTCTTCAACCCGGGGCCCATCAGACATCCCGATGTCCCGGTGTACATCGCCGGGGTCGGCCCCTATCTGAGTGCTCTGGCCGGCGAGATGTGCGATGGCTTCCATGTCCACCCCTTCCACACCATCCCCTATCTGGACGACGTCGTGCTTCCCAACATGGATGCCGCGGCGAAGCGGACAGGGCGCTCGCGCGACGACATCGACATGGTCACCACCGTCTTCATCATGACCGGGCGCAACGAGGAGGAGATCGAAGAATCCAAGGGACCCGTACGCCAGCAGATCAGCTTCTACGCGTCGACCCCGTCTTATCGGACAGTGCTCGAGGCGAGCGGCTGGGACTTCGGTGAGGAGCTGCATGCGATGTCGAAGCGAGGTGAGTGGGACAAGATGCCGGATGCCGTTCCGGACGAGGCCCTGGAAGGCGTCGGCGTCATCGCACCGATCGACCGGCTCGCCGGCGCCATCAAGGAGAAGTACGGAGACCGGGTCGACCGGGTGGGGTTCTACAGCCTGGGCTCGGTCCTCATGCAGGATCAGGACGCTCTTCGGCAGGTCATCGCCGAGCTGCACGACTGAAGCCGATCGCGAACCGGGGGTTCCTCGAGTAGGGGGTGTCAGAAGACCAGTGCCTCCGCGGTGTCCACGCGTGGATCGGCCGCGGCCCATCTCTCGTCGCCGTCGAGCTCGATGATCGAGACCGGGCCCCAACCCTGCTGCGGCCCGTCGACGACGGTGACCTTGTGGCCTCTCGTCTCCAGCCCTCTCACGACCGCATCGGGAGTGTCCGGCTCGAGAAACGGCATGGGGCGCGAGGAAGGCCCAAAATCACGGATCGTCCAGCGGGGAGCCGACTGGGCCTCTTCGAGTGGGAGGCCACCGCGCATGGCCCTGGCCGCCATCTGAGCGATCAGCTGGGGCTGCACCGCCCCTCCGCGGGTGCCCAGTGCCCAACGGGGTCGTGCATCGCCGGTCCACAGGGTCGGTGACAACGTGTGCAAGGGGCGCTTGCCCGGTCCGAGCTCGTTGGGGTGGCCAGGGGTGAGGGTAAAGCCAAGACCGCGATCCTGGAGGAGGAAGCCGGAGCGACGCGCCCCGAAGGGCGATCCGAGCCCGCGGTAGTTGGACTGGATGATCGAGACCGTCAACCCCTCCCCGTCCGCCACACAGAGGTAGGCGGTGCCACCCACGGCGCCAATCCGATTCGGCCACTCGCCTGCCCGCTCCCGGTCGACGGTGGCCGCGGCCCGTTGCAGTCTCGAGTGCTCGAGCATCAGATCCGCGGGAAGAGCCATTGTTTCGGGATCGGACACCAGATCGTCGCGCTCCCAGGCGACACACCGGTATGCCTCGATCAGGAGATGCCACCACAGCGGGTCGCTCGTGTCGTCGGGTGGGTCGAGCATCTCGAACGCCGCCAGGGTCGCCGGCCCCAGGTATCCCTGGGAGTTGGGCGGGATGGTCCAGCAGTCGAGCCCGAACACACTGAGGCCGATCGGCTCGATCCATTCCGCCTGCCCTGCCTCCAGGTCCTCGGGCGTTATGAGCCCGCCCACGGCCTCGATGATGTCGGCTCCGGGCGCTCCCTCATAGAAGGCCGCCCGTCCTCCGGCCGCCACCTCTCCCAGGACCCGAGCGAGGTCGGGCCGACGCACACGCTCCCCTCTAGTGGCGGGGCCACCACCCTGATAGAAGTCGGAGACCGCCGGGTTGGACGAGTAGATGGCGGAACGACCGGAGAAGGCGGCGGCCTGCTCCGTGGAGACTTCGAAGCCCTCCGCGGCATAACCGATGGCCGGGGCCAGGACCTCATCCAGGCCGAGTCTCCCCATTGAGGTGATGAGTGTTTCCATGCCGTCGACACACCCGGGGACGGTGACGACTGCGGGGTGATCGTCTGGGATCTCGCTTGCCCCGGCCTGTCTGATCGCCTCTGCGGAGACCCTCGATCCTGCCCTGCCCGATGAGTTGAGGGCTCGGGGGCGCTCCCAGCCGGGGCCGTGGATCAATGCGAACAGATCGCCACCCACCCCGCAGGTCTCCGGGGCGACCACCCCCTGGGCGGCTACTGCCGCTACGGCGGCGTCGACCGCATTGCCCCCCGCGGTGAGGACATCGCGGGCAGCTCGTGCCGAGAGACGGTGTGGGGTGACGACCGCGTTCGGTGTCAAGGAGTCTTGAGATCGGGTAGGAGCCGATTCAATGCGTCGAGGGCCGAGCGAACTACGGCGCGTGACTCGTCGTCCTCCACGTAGGCCGATCCGATGAGCATCCGCTCGCTGGCGGAGGTGACCACGACCACCTGGGCGATGGCGAGGCGCCGACTGCCCAGGTTGACCAGGTCCATGGCGCTCATCCCCAGTCCGACGTCGTGCTGTATCGCCTGTCGCACGGCTTCGAGGGTTGCTTCGGCGATCAGCCTCCAGTGCGTGGCAGCGGCGGCGGCGCCCGTCGACTGGCCCACGAGGAGACGCTCCTTCCACCGCAAGGTAACGGTGATCTCGGTGCGGTTCCCGTCGATCGTCTCCGCCACGTCGACGAGGGCCGGGCGACTCCCCCCTTCCAGCACCGAGTCGGCGAGTTGGACGATGGAGATGATCCGGCGGTCGAGGTCGATGCCGAAGAGGGCCTGGCCCAGTGACTGGACGTCCCGGACGAGCTGTTTCGGAGGTTTGGCATGGCGGGCCAGCACGTGGATCTCGTCGATGTGCCCGTTGCCCGACACCACGCGTGCCGCCTCGACGCCTTCGATGCGGCTGATCTTCTCTTGAAGCGCGCTGGCGTCCATCCTCTGCTCAGCGTAAACCGAAAGGGTCGGACCCGATACCCCCCAACCCCCTTTTCTCTTGTGGTAACGGGGTCGACGGTTTAGATTGCGACCCGCTGGAAGGAAATCCAACGGGGCAGTGGGGCAAACGGTCTCTTGACCGCTTGCCGACCCCATAGGCGGGCGAAGTCAGGAGCCTTTGACATGTAAAAAGGTTCCCGATTTCGGGAGCACGGTGAGAACGGCGTCCTCGTTAGTCGACTCGATGTACATACACGCCCACTACAACTAGCGGAGCGGAATTGTCTGTGCCGGCGCACAAGGCCGGTGCAAATAAGACACAGTTGGACGTGCATAGAGATGAGAGCCCGTTTGGTCCGCATACTCACTGCCGTCAGCGGCTTCGCCACTATGACGGCGGGCTCGAAGATCGGCTAAGCGGAGACGCCACTCACCCGTTAACAGGCGGAAGGAACCGGGGCCCCATTGAGGTTGCTTGGAATAGACCAGCTACGACGTCGCTACTGGCGTCTCCAGCCGGGGGTGCAGCGAAGACTGAAGATCGCTGTGCCCTATTTCGCGTTGGGCCTCGTCGTGCTGATC
>JBAVPF010000204.1:0-1514 GCA_049692815.1 Acidimicrobiia bacterium | reverse complement strand
GGACGACCTACGAGCCGGCGGCGGCGGCGACCGTGCGCCTCCTATACGACGACACGAAGGCGGATGTCAACCACACCGAGACGTACGAGGCGGTCATCTTCCCTCTCGACGACGTCGTCGACGCCGGTGAGGTCACGACCGTCGACCACGACGACCGCGACTTCCTCCCGGAGCCGGTCGGAGAGGCGTCGTTTCGAGTGATGGGGCCGAAGATCGACACCAAGACCTTCTGGAAGGGCGTGGAGTCGGACCTGACCAGCCATCTCGTGGCCAATCGCCCCCTCCAGGTGTGGAAGAACGAAACCTTGAAGCTCTACTCCAGGGTGGAGGAGACAGAGGAAACGTTCCGAGCCCGTTGCGCCGACTCCGCCGAGGTAGCTTGTGACACCGAGCTGGCCAAGCTGAAGGAGCGGTTCAAGACACACATCGACCGTGTGAACGATCAGATCGCCACCGCCCAAGCCCGCTATCAGGAGGCCGATGCCGTGGCTGCGGCGAAGAGCCAGGAGAACCTGCTGGGAACTGCTGGAGACCTGCTCGGCGCCTTCCTCGGCGGCAAGTCCGGCTCGAGTGCGCTCAAGAGGACGGCCGGCAGGCGAACGGCCACCGCCAAGGCGGAAGCCCGAGCCGACACGGCGGCGGCGAGATACCACGCCAAGGTGCAGGAGCTCGCCGACCTGGACGCAGAGCTCGCCGACGAGGTCAACGAGCTGGTGGCCAAGTACGAGGAGATGGCGGGCCAGATCGAAACCATGGAGATACCGCTGGAGAAGACGGACGTGCGGGTCGTCGATCTCAAGCTGGTCTGGGTGCCGGTGGCCTGAGGCCGGAGGTGTGAGGCTCGCGCCCCGGCAGCTCTGCACAAATCCGAGCACTTCCGTCGACCTTCCTTAACACGCCGGTCGTACGTTCGCGTCTACAGAGCCCGCCGAGACGGCTCGGCCCGGGCGGCCTGGAAAGAAGCTCGATGGAGATCCGAAATGAGCACGCCGACACGAATCGAACAGACCGGGCATCAGCCGACCCCGGACGAACCCGTCCCAGATCTCGATCTCAGACCTCCCCACGGAGGGGGACGCAAGCCAACCACCTACCGGAGGGGCCGAACCATTCTCCTGACGCTGGCACTCTCCGCACTGCTGGTGATCTCGGGAATAGGGACCGGGTGGCTCCTCTGGGGCAGCAGTGCCGCATCCGAGGCTCCGACGGTGACCACCCAGGGCTCGGTCAACTCACCTCCCGAGTCGAGTGAGGAGCCTGTGGTGGCGGTGGCCTCCGCGCTCCTCCCCACAGTGGTGCAGATAGAGACCTCCGCAGGGCTTGGCAGCGGCGTCATCTACGACAGCCACGGCCTGATCGTCACGGCCGCTCACGTGGTAGGTGCCGACGCACAAGTCGCTGTCAGGCTCGCCAACGGTGACCAAGTCTCCGCGACCGTTGTCGGAGCCGATGCCAACTCCGATATCGCCGTCATCCGCATCGACCGGGACAACCTGACCGCGGCCCCATTGGCG
>JBAVPF010000203.1:0-13586 GCA_049692815.1 Acidimicrobiia bacterium | reverse complement strand
GTTCTGAACGAGCACCTCGTCGGCGATCTCGCGCACGTCCGACTCCAAGCCGGGATCACCGCTGCTGAATATCCCGGTATCGCGTTCGAGAACCTGGGTGGCATCCTCGTCGGGGTCGACGTACTGGATCACGGCCGCCGGGACGGTCATCTCCACAACCCCGTCCTCTCCGAGCACGACGTCGCGGACCGAAACCTGGCTCAGATCCACCCCGGCTCCGATGCGAGCGACCGCGAACATGCGAACTGAGTCCCCCCGCGCCCACGCCAGCCAGCCCTCGTCAGTTCCCTTCTCGACGATCGTGTACTGAACCGTCTCGACGGTGGTCAACTGGGCGAGATTGCGGATAGCGGTGATGGTCACCGGCCCGATCTCCTCGTAGGGCTCCGGCTCGAAGACGCTGGCGATCTCGTCCGTCGAAGGGATCGCGTCGAGAACGGTTCTTACCCCCCACCAGGTGAGTAGACCCAAACCGACGACCAGGGCCAGGATGGTTACGAGGACGGACGGGAACCGAGACTTGGTCTCGTTGTCCATCCCGGCAGTCTATCTCCCGGCCTATTCGTATGGGAAGAGCATGGGTTAGCCTCCCGAGCCAATGATCTCGAAGGTCCTAGTAGCCAACCGCGCCGAGATAGCGCGACGCATCTTCAGGACCTGCCGGGAGCTGGGATACAAGACGGTGGCGGTCTATTCGGAGGCCGATTCCGGCGAGCCCCACGTCCGGGAGGCCGATGAGGCGGTGCAGTTGCACGGCAGCACCGCATCCGAGACCTATCTGAACGCCGAGGCGATCCTCGCTGCGGCCAAGGAGACCGGCGCCGACGCCATCCATCCCGGATATGGATTTCTCGCCGAAAACCCGGACTTCGCACAGGCCGTGGTCGATGCCGGGCTCACCTGGGTGGGGCCCCCGCCGGAGGCGATCCGCATCATGGGCTCGAAGCTGGAATCGAAACGACTGATGGAACAGGCCGGGGTCCCGACCCTTCCCTCAGTCGAGTTGAACGGGATCTCGACCATCGGGAGTGCGGCCGTATCCGTCGGATTCCCGGTTCTGGTCAAGGCGTCGGCCGGCGGCGGCGGCAAGGGGATGCGCCTAGTCGACCGTCCGGATGACCTGGAAGAGGCGGTGGCGGCGGCCCGGCGTGAGGCGGCGTCCGCCTTCGGCGACGACACGGTGTTCCTCGAGAAGTACATCACGGCGCCCCGTCACATCGAGATACAGGTGTTCGGAGACAGCCACGGAAAGGTGATCTCTCTTCACGAGCGCGAGTGCTCGATCCAGAGACGGCATCAGAAGATCATCGAGGAAGCCCCTTCGATGGCTCTCGACCATGCCACCAGACAAGCGATGGACGCGGCCGCGGTCAGAGCGGCCGAGGCCGTCGGCTACGTCGGAGCGGGGACGGTCGAGTTCCTCTTCCAGGACGGGGTCTTCTTCTTCCTGGAGATGAACACACGTCTCCAGGTCGAGCACCCGGTAACCGAGATGGTCACCGGGCTCGATCTCGTCAGGCTCCAGTTCGAGATCGCCGACGGCATGGGCCTCCCTGACAAGGGCCCCAGGATCGACGGTCACGCCGTCGAGGCGAGGCTCTACGCCGAAGATCCCCTGAACGGTTATCTCCCCGTGACCGGAGTGTTTCACCGGTTCCGCTTCCCCGTGCTCGAAGGTCTCCGAGTTGACTCGGGCGTCGAGGACGGCTCCCGGGTGACAGTCCACTACGACCCGATGATCGCCAAAGTCATTGCACACGCACCGACACGGAAGGGCGCCATAAACCTGCTGGCCACCTCGCTGCGCCAGGCTCAGATCCACGGGTCGACGACCAATCGCGCGCTGCTGGTTCGCATCCTGGAGCATCCCGAGTTCGCCGGCACCGAGACCGACACCCATTTCCTGGTGCGGAATGACGTCGCCGTCTTGGGGCGCCCCCTGCTCGAGGTGACCGACGAACGTCTTGCGGCGGTTGCCGCCGCTCTCGCCGATCAGGCTGAGGAACGTGCCGCCGCGGGCGTGTTGTCGACGATCCCGTCCGGATGGCGCAACTCGCCGAGCCAGTTGCAGCGGAGGTCGTACCAGGGGAGCCACGGAGTCCACGCCATCTCGTATTCGGCCACCGGGCCGTTCGAGCTCGAAGGCGCAGGTGTGCTCGAGCCGGCCATCGTCTCGCCGACCAAGGTGGAGCTGAGACTCGGAGACGAGAGCCGCGAATACGAGGTTGCCCGCTATGGCGACCTTCGCTACGTCGACACCCGGATCGGGCCGGCACGTCTGACCGCCCTTCCCCGTTTTCCCGTCCGCGATGCCGACGAAGACGGCGCATCGCTGCACGCCCCCATGCCTGGAAGAGTGATCAGGGTCGACGTCTCAGCCGGCGATCACGTCGCCGAAGGTGACACCTTGGTCGTGCTGGAGGCTATGAAGATGGAGCACACGCTGCGAGCCCCACACGTCGGAACAGTCGTCGACGTCCTCTGCGAAGCCGGCGACCAGGTTGCGGCCGACGCCTTGATGGTGGTCATCGAGGAAGACCAGTGAGTTGCGTTCGGGCCTGGGGCGGAAGCTCGGCACTGGATCGTCTGTAGGGTCCCGGGCGATGAGCGAAATGCCCCAGCCGTGCAGCAACCCGAAGGCGCGCCAATTCGACTTCTGGCTCGGTGAGTGGGATCTCGGCTGGCCCGCCGAGCAGTCAGGCGGGGCCGAGGGCGACAGGGCAACAGGTGTCAATCGCGTCACGAGGCTGTTCGGGGATTGTGTGATCGAGGAGAACTTCGCCACCGACGACGGGCGGTTCCAGGGTCACAGCGTCTCGGTCTTCGACGAGAAAGCGAGGCTCTGGCGCCAGACGTGGGTCGACAGCTCTGGCGGCTATCTCGTCTTCACCGGATCGTTCGACGGTGACACCATGACGCTCGGCACAGAGCCGATGGAGCGTGATGACGGGGTCGCCATGCAGCGGATGGTCTTCAGTGAGATCAGCCACGATTCCCTCGAATGGGCATGGCAGGGGAGTCTCGACGGCGGAGCGACGTGGAACGACCTCTGGAACATCTCCTACCACCGCAGGTCCTGAAACCACGTCGATGGCCTTCTGTGCGGGGTGTGCGCCATATGTGGCGCTCCGTGCATCAGGAAAACGAGTGGAGGACGGAGAGGGCGTAGTCGATGTCGGCCGGCGTGTGCTCGGCACTCACCTGGAACCGGATCTCCTCGTCACCCTTAGGGACCACCGGGTGGTTGAGGCCGGTGGCCAGCACCCCGTTGGCGAACAGATGCGAGACGAGGGCACCGGTCTTCTCCGTGTCCCGCACCATCAAGGGAACGACCGGGTGGGGGCCAGGGATGGTCTCGAAGCCGGCGTCGGTCAACCCGTCCTCGAACCTCTTCGTCATGGCCCCCAGGTGGGCCAGCAGCTCCTGGCCCTCGGGAGAGTCGAGAATCGTCACTGCCATCTCGGCGGCGGCCGCCTCCCCGACCGTGATCGGGTTGGAATAGATGTACATGGGGCTCTTCTCCCGTAGGTATGTGGCCAGCGTCCCGCTGCCGGTGACATAACCGCCATTGACGCCGAACGCCTTGCCCAGAGTGCCGATGAGGACGTCGGCGCGGCCATCCGTCACCTCCTCGGTGCCGCGGCCGCCGGCGCCGTACGCCCCGACCCCGTGTGAGTCGTCCACGACGACGACCACGTTCTCGGGGAAGCTGTCGTCATGACGTGAGACGACCTCCGTGATCGCCGCCAGGTCGGCGTGATCGCCACGCATCGAGAAGACCCCGTCGGTGACCACGATGGCGCGACGGGCACCGCCCGACGCCGACTTCAGCGCCTGGTCGAGCTGGTCCATGTCGAGATGGGCATACACGCCCCGGCTCGCCGGCCTCGCCATGCGGATGCCGTTGATGATGCAGTTGTGGTTCAGCTCGTCGGAGAGCACAACGGTCTCCTCCGTGATCAAAGTGACCAGGGTGGACACCACGGCGGCGTATGCCGACGAGTAGACGACGGAGGCTTCCCGGTCGTGAAAGGCCGCCAGCCTCGCCTCCAGATCCACATGCGGTTTGTAGGTGCCGGAGATGAAGCGCACGGCACCAGGGCCGGCCCCGAACCGCTGGGTCGCCGTCTCCTCCGCTCCGACGACGGCTGGGTGTGTGGACAGGCCGAGATAGCTGTTCGAGTTCATGCGGAGGAAGTCGGGGTCGTACCCGGCCAGCCGATACCTCGGCCCAAGCCCGCCACCCGGCCCCGACACGTCCGTCACGACCCATTCCGGTCCCTTGTCGGTGCCTGCCGCTCTCAACTCGGCTACTTGCTCTTCCATGTTCTGATCGAGACGGTTCGTGGGCATGGCCACGCACCCTAGATACGCGACGAGTGGGGAGATCCGGCCACGCGGCATCGGAGTTCCGATACAACGCCAAGTGGTCCAACTATGTTCGACAGGCCATGACACGTCTCGGATTCATCGGGTTGGGGATCATGGGGAGAGGTATGGCCGCGAACCTCGCCGCGGCCGGCCACCCGCTCACCGTGTGGAATCGAACTTCATCCAGGGCCGAGGGTCTCGAGGCGAGTGTGGTGCCCAGCCCGCAGGAGGTGGGACCGGCCTCGGACATCGTCTTCGTGTGCGTTTCGGACACGCCGGACGTGGAGGAGGTGGTCTTCGGGGACTTCGGCGTGATCCACGGCATGACCGAGGGTGACGTGCTCGTCGACCATTCGACGATCTCGCCCGTGGCTACCAAGCAGTTCGCCATCCGCGCCGCCGAGCTCGGCATCGAGTGGGTCGATGCGCCGGTTTCGGGTGGATCCGAAGGTGCTCAGAAAGGGACTCTCGCCGTGATGGCCGGGGGGAGTCAGGAGGCACTGGAGCGGGCCCGCCCGTTCATAGAGGCCTACTCGACCTCCATCGTCCACGTCGGTGACGAGCCTGGCTCGGGTCAGATGGTCAAAGCGGTGAATCAGGTTCTGGTCGTCCTCAACCAGCTCGCCGCCTCCGAGGCTCTTCTCCTGGCGGAAGGGGCTGGACTGGACCTGACCAAGACCCTTCAGGCCGTAGAGGGAGGCGCCGCGGGATCCTGGATGCTATCCAACCGCGGTCCCCAGATGATCGACCGCGACTGGCGGCCCGGATTCACCATCGACCTGCAGCAGAAGGACCTCCGTCTGGTGCTGGAAGCCGCGGACGAGATGGGTGTGCCGCTGCCCGGGGTGGCTCTGGTGTTCCAGCTGTATCGATCACTCCAGGCCCGTGGCCTCGGCGCGGAGGGCAACCACGCCCTGGTGAAGGCTCTGGAGAACCTCTCCGGCATCGAGCTCGGGGGTTGAAACCCGTTCTGTGAACGCTGGGTACGCGTCACGCGTAGCCAGCGTTCACAGAACGGAGTCAGGACAGCAGGTCTGCCTTGACCCGGGCGACGTGGCCCTTGGCCCGCACATTGCGGTATGCCTTCTCGACCGTCCCACTCTCGTCGACGACGAAGGTAGAGCGGATCAGACCCTCGTAGACCTTCCCGTAGTTGCTCTTCTCGCCCCAGGCCCCCAGAGACTCCGCCAGATGATGGTCCTCGTCGGAGAGGAGGTCGAAGGTCAGCCCCTCTTTCTCCCTGAACTTGGCGTTCCTGGAGGGAGTGTCCGGGCTCACCCCGATGATCTCGTAGCCGGCCTTTCGAAACTCCTCGTAGCTGTCCCGAAAATCACATGATTCGGTGGTGCAGCCGGGTGTCATCGCCCGCGGGTAGAAGAACATGACATACCGCTTGCCGGCCATGTCGCCCGAGGAGATTTTCTCCCCGTTCTGGTTGGGGAGTGTGAACTCCACTCGATCGCTCATGAGCGGAGGCTAACCCGGAGCGTCCGCCGCGGCCTGCGCCTCGTCCGACCTCAGGAACGTCGAACCGCCGGCGAGGAAGCTGAGACCGGCGGGCAACCAGTAGGAGACCACCCTGAAGACGAGGATCGGGGCAAACGTGGTGCTGGCCGGGTATCCGTAGGCGGCGAGGATGGCGAGAAGCGAGCCTTCGGTGACCCCCAACCCTCCGGGGGTTCCCGGCAGGCCACCTACCAGTTGGGAGGCTGCGAAGGCGGCGAGAGCCTCCAATCCGGTCACATCTATGCCGAAGGCGATCATCACCAGCCAGAAGGCGGCGGCCTCGGCGAGAAGCCTCGCCCAGATGTACAGCTGTGATTCCCAGCCGGGCAGATGGTCGACCATGGAGGCCTCGACCCGTGTCCGGATGAACCTGGGGAGGAAGCGCGAGATGCTTCCCAGACGCCCCGAGCCGAACATCAGCACCACTCCACCCACGAGTGCGATCGGGGCAAGCACGAACAACGATGTCGAGAAGACGGGGATGGCACCGCTGGGGCGTTCCAGGAGAATGCCACCACCGGCCATGATCAACAGGCCCGCATAGTTGAGGAGGACAGTCCGTATGGCCGGACCGGCCGTGCTCTCCTCCACTTCGTCTCGCACGGTCCACGACATGGCAACGGGGGTGATGGCCCCGCCCGCCGGGATCAACCGCGCCACTCCTGCACCCACCAGGGCGGCCTTGAAAGCCGACCAGGAGCGGACGTCGGAGCCGATCTGCTGGATCGACTCCCGGAAGAGCAGTCCAAAGAACCACTTGGCCGAGATCTGCGCCACGGCGGCGACGATGACGAGGACCAAGGCCGACCCACGCAACGGTGGGATCTCGAAATTGGTCAGGACCCAGTACCCGAACCCTCCGTACAGCACCGCGGCTATGCCCGCGATCCAGAGAACTCTCTTGGGGCTCACTGAGTCAGCGGATCGTCTGCCGTCTCTCCTGAGCGACCGGTCGCCTCGTCTTTGTCGAGTATCGCCCGCCGCATCATGGCCGCCCCGCTCAGGTCATCACCAACGTTGCCCTGCATCCTGCGGCCGATGAGAACTATCGACAGCAGCAGGATCACGAGACTCTCCGTCACCGGCCTGCCCAAGGCGACACTCACGATGGGCAGCAAGCCCCAACCTACGAATCCGGCCAGCCCGCCACCGATTCTCCAGCCTGCGACGGACCATCCTGCGGTCCAGATGATCAATGCCGGGTTGAGGGCGAGCAGGAGACCAGCCGCCGTGGCCATGCCGCGGCCAGAGCGGCCCCGCATGAATATCGACCAGTTGTGTCCGACAACAGCCGCCACGCCGACCAGCCCGGCCGCACCCGGGCCGAGGCCGCTGTTCAACGAGAGCCAGACCGGGATGAGGCCCTTGAGGCCGTCGAGCACCCCGGCAGCGCCTCCCCAAACGACACCGGCGCTGCGGGTGAGGTTCCCCGCGCCCACGTTTCCCGAGCCGACCTCACGCAGATCGATCCCTTTGACGCGCGCCAAGACCTGGGCGAAGGGAATCGAGCCCAGTAGATAAGCCCCAGCCAGAAGCAACGGCCAGTACAAGATCGGTGAAGACAGGACCGGCATTGTGTGCGTACAAGCTAGCGAGGTCTACCGAGCCTGGGAAGCCAGCACACGCCGGTGCTTCTCGGCGAGGGGGAGCCGAAGACGGAAGACGTTCTCACCGTCGGCCCGCTCGTACTCGAGTGAGCCGGCCATCAACTCCGCAAGCTGGCGCGCCACCGCCAGACCGAGCCCGACGGACCCCTCGACACCGGAATGACCGGTCACATAGGGCTCGAAGATGTGCTGGGCCTCGTCGTCGGGGATGCCGGGGCCGTCGTCCCGGACCTCGAGCCAGACGCCGCCATCGACCGTGCCGCCGATGACACGACGCCTCGGCCCGCCGTAGCGCCGAGCATTCGTCAGCAGATTGCGCAGGATCTGGCGCAGGCGTCTCGGATCGGCCAGCACCTTGGGGAGGTCTTCCCTGGCTACCTCTATGTCGATCCCGACGCCGTCGATCGTCGCTTCCAACTCCTCGAGGAGGTCCACCTCTTGGAGCTCCACCGTGACCGTCCCCATGTCGGACCGGGCCGCCACCAGCAGGTCGTCGACGATGTTGGACATCTCCGCAGCCTGGTCGGCGACCAGTTGGAGAAGCTCGGTCTTCTCCTCCGAGGACATCTCACCACCGGCGAGCTCGGACGTGAGGCCGATGACCGCGGTCAGCGGCGTGCGCAGCTCGTGGCTGACGTTGGCGATGAACTCGTCCTTCGCCTTGATGAGGTCAGCCATCGCCTGACTCCGCTCCTTCATGTATGTGATGTCGGCGACCGCGACCACGATCGAGGTCCCCGGTGCGCCCGGCCGCGCCTGCATGGAACGGGCGTGAAGCCATTTCACCGAGCCCGCCTTGGTGCGCATGGGCAGCTCCGCTTCCCACGACGGCTGGCCTTCGTAGAGGCGGACCAGTGCGTCGGCTATCCCCGCGATCGTGTGCTCGTTCACCCAGTTGGGGTCCCGGTAGCCGAGATACTCTTCGAGGTCGTCGATCTCGAGGAGCGACGCGGCGGCCTCGTTGGCGTGGAGCACCCGTGCCAGCGAGACGGCCTTCCTGACGACGGCCGGATAGGCGAGGAGGAACTGCCTGAGCCGGTTCGGCTTGCCGGTGTACTCTGAGCGCACGTACTCGACCGACGCGGACCAGTCCTCCTCGAGCACGGCCGTGGGAGATGTGTCGAACAGCACCTGATAGCGACTGTCGGCGGCCGCGGCCGCCTTCTGGATGGTGCACAAGACCAGATGTGTGAGCAAGAAGCTCATGGCCACGATCGGGGCGAGAACGATCTTCTCCTCGCCTTCGAGTGGCCAGAGGAAGGGAAGTCCGAAGAGGGCGAGGGTGATGCCGGCGGCGACGAGCACTCGATGTGATGTGACGAAGAACATGGCGAGTGCCGCGATGACCACCAACGTGACGGCCTCGGCGGCCACCGTCTGCGCACTCCCGAACAGCGTGTACCACACCGCGGCGACGAGACCCGCCCCGCCCAGGGCGACCTTGGCGTCCTCACGGTCGAAAGCGATCTGGGCGGTCATGAGTATCGCAGCGAACGCAGGAGAGACTGCCTGAATCCAGATCGACGCCGCCCCCGTCAGTGCGGCCATGAGGACGTAGATCAGAGTGATGACCCACGCGCAGGCTGCACCCACGCGGACGATCGTCTGGTGGAGGTGCGCATCGTCGTGGCGCGATGCCAGCAGCATTTGGAGGGCTCGGCCGGCCATGAAAGGCCATCGGCAAGCGTCTTCTCAGGCTCAATCGGTCCAGCGACCCATTCACCGCGCGGCGGGTATCGTCGGGGACGGCAAACGAACTGCAACGAGGTGTGAAGAATGGCCATGAAGATCACCTACGCCACGATGTCGGCGGACAACGAGGAAATGAACGCCGCCTACGAGAAGGCGGTAGCCGAAGTGGGATCGAGGCTGGGTCAGACGCATGGCGTGATCGTCGATGGGGAGACGAGGTCCGATCGTCCGCTCTTCGAGGAGAAATCCCCGATCGATCGCGACGTCGTGGTCGGACGCTACGCCCAGGCAACCAATGGTGATATCGACGACGCCGTTGCCGCGGCAAAATCCTTCCAGCCGGAGTGGGAGGCCCTGGGCTGGGAAGCCCGTCGCGACCTCATGCTGACGGCTGCCGACGTCATGGAGGAGCAGGTGTTCGATCTTGCCGCTCTGATGACTTTCGAGGTGGGCAAGAACCGCCTCGAGGCGCTCGGCGACGTTGCCGAGACCGTGGAGTTCCTGCGTTACTACTCGCGACAGATCACGGAGCACCGAGGCTTCGTGACCGAGCTCCACTCACTCGACGAGAGGGAGCACAACCTGTCCGTGCTCAGGCCGTGGGGGGCGTGGGGTGTGATATCACCGTTCAACTTCCCCCTCGCCCTCAGCGGCGGGCCGTCGATCGGAGCACTCATCACCGGCAACACGGTGGTGATCAAGCCGTCGAACACAGGGGCCCTCATGGCACTCGAGTTCTACCGGGTGATGAGAGAGGCCGGCATCCCGAAGGGCGCTCTCCATGTGGTCACCGGTGGGGACGAGGCCGGCGACTACCTGGCGCATCATCCCGACCTCGACGGCCTCACCTTCACCGGGTCACACCCGGTGGGCATGTACCTCTACCGGACGGTCAACGAGAAGCGGCCGAAGCCTGTGACGGCCGAGATGGGTGGCAAGAACCCGGCGATCGTCACCGCCACCGCCGATCTCGACGTGGCCGTCGAAGGCGTCGTCCGCGGGGCCTTCGGCCTCAGCGGCCAGAAGTGCTCGGCGACATCACGGGTGTTCGTCGAGGACGACGTGTACGACGCGTTCGTCGACAAGCTGGTGGCCAGGACCGCGCAGGTGACGGTGGGAGTCCCAACCGACGGAGGGGTGTTCATGGGCCCCGTAATCGACGAGGAGGCGGTCCAGAGATTCGTCGACGCCGTCGAGGAGGCCCGGTCCAGTGGTGGGGAGGTCCTCGCCGGCGGACATGTACTGGACGAGGGCGACATGGCACGCGGCAACTTCGTGGAGCCGACTGTGGTCACCGCACCTCTCGAGTCGTGGATATGGGAACGGGAGTTGTTCGTCCCGCTCGTGGCAGTGACCAAGGTCTCCGGTCTCGACGAGGGGCTGGCCCTCTCCAACGGGTTGGAGTACGGCTTGACCGCAGGTCTCTTCACCGGCGACGAGGCCGAAATCGATCGCTGGTTCAGGGAGATCCAGGCGGGGACCACGTACGTCAACCGCGCCGCGGGGGCTACCACCGGAGCCTGGCCCGACATCCAGTCATTCGGCGGTTGGAAGGGCTCGGGCACTTCCGGAGCCGGTGGCGGTGGTCCCTGGTATCTCAGGCAGTACATGAGGGAGCAGTCCCGCACCCTCGTCAGATGACCCGGTCTACTCGAGGACGATCTTCAGCCCGTCGGGGTCGGTGAGCACCAGACGAGGCCCGTCGGTGGAGGCCGGCACCCCGAGATTGGAGAGATGATCCTTCCACCGCTCCCTGTCTTCGACGTTGAAGACGAGAGCGTCGGGACGGGCGGCGCCACCTTCGACCAGCTCGATGTGCTGGCCGGGGCCGGCTTCGACGACGGCAGCGATGACACCGGCGGACGGCGACCGCACCTGGTTGAAACCGAGCACGTCGCGATAGAACGCGAGCGAGGCCGCCAGTGAGCTGACGCCGACCGGGGTCCGGGTGGTCGTCACCCCTCCAGGTGCCCTGGTGGGACCGCCGCCGGCCATCACCTGCTTGGCCTCCTCGACGGTGAACCGGCCTGCGGTCACCTCACGGCCGACGATCAACCCGCCGAGGGACCTGCCTTCGGTCTCCAGCAGCACCAGCTTTCGCAGGTCCTCCAGGTCCCGGACTCCACCGGCGGCTATCACGGGCTCCTCCACGATGGCGAGCGCCTCGGCCAGGATTTGCAGATTCGGCGGCTCCGACAGGGCATCCCGCCCGGCCTCGGCAACCATGAAAGCGACTGCACCGGCCGAGGACATCTCTATGAGCACTTCTTCGAGGAAGCGGCCGCTGTTCTGCGTCCAGCCCCTCGTGGCGACTTCTTCGTTGGGACGGACGTCGAGGGACACGACGATCTTGCCCGGGTGATCCCGGCACATCTCCCAGACCATGATCTGGTTCTCGATGGCCGCCGTGCCGAGGACGATCCTCCACGCACCGGTCTCCAAGATCCTGTTGGCTTCGCCCTCGGAGCGGATTCCCCCTGCCACCTGGACGGGGACCTCCACCTCTTCGACGAGACGTCGGATCAGCTCGCGATTGCGGTAATCGCCGTATGCCGCCGCATCGAGATCGACGACATGCAAGTAGTCGACGCCCTGTTGCACCCAGTTGCGGGCACGCCCGATGGGGTCGTTGTCGAGTGGGATGGCCTCGTCCAATCCACCATGGGGAAGACGAACCGACAGGCCACCCAGGATGTTGACCCGGGCGTATAGGTCCATGCCCTAACCCTACCGACCCCGAGTGAACGGACCGAAAACGTATATCGCGTTCCTAATGCATGGAGCGCCACATCCGGCGCCCAGCGCACACAGAAACGGACGAAACAGTCAGTCCGTTATCCCCAATCTCTCCTCGGCGGCGTCGAGCGTCTGACCGCCGACCACGACCGGGGCGAAGAGATCCCCGAATCGCTGGAGACGGTCCCAGATGTCGAGGATCGTGATGTCACCGTTGGCTACGGTGCCTACCTCGTCCCAGGTGAGCGGGGCCGACACCGGAGCGCCGGGACGTGGCCGGACGGAGTACACCGATGCCACCGTCTGACCGAAGGCGTTGCGGTTGTGGTCGACGAACACCCTTCCCTTTCGCTTCGGCTTGTCCCACTCCATGGTGACGTCGTCGGGATTGGCCGCCGCCAGGTACTGGCCCACCTCGCCGACGAACCGCCTCACCCGGCCGTAGTCGTGGACGGGATCCAGCGGCACATACACGTGCAGACCCCGCGACCCGGACAGCTTCGGGTACCCGGCCAGGTCGAGCTGGCTGAGCGCCACACGGAGCAGTTGGGCGGCGCCGCATACCTGGCCCCAGGTCGAGCCCTCGGCGGGGTCGAAGTCGAAGATGGCATAGCTCGGCTTGTCGAGATCGGCTGTCGTGGAATGAAATGGATGCACTTCGACACACCCCATATTGGCGAACCACATCAACGCCTCGGCCGACTCGGCCAACAGGAAGTCGATGACCCCGCCCTGAGAATCGGAGATCACCGGCGCGGTCCGCATCCACTCCGGCTGGTGCCCCGGGGCCCTCTTCTCGTAGAACGACGGGCCGTCGATCCCGTCCGGGTAACGCGACATGGAAATCGGCCGCCCCTCGAGATGGGGAAGAAGCAATGGCGCCACCGAGGCGTAGTACTGGATCAGGTCGCCTTTGGTCAGCCCTTCGCCTGGGAAGAACACTTTGTCGACGTTGGAGAAGGTGATCGGGCGATCGACCCCGGAGGGGACGAAGCGGTCGCCGTCCGTCGTCACCCGCAGCTCACCCGGGAACTCGGCATCGGCAGTGGCGAGCCTCCGCCCCGGAGCGGCTCCGGCCGCCGTCCCCAGTGCGGTCTTCACTCCCTCCCAGATGAGCCCGTGGCTCTTCATGTCGCGCGCCTCGGAGATGACCACCATCGACATGCCGGCGTCCAAGGTGGCCTCGATCAGCGGCCCCACCCGCAGCGTCCCCTCCCCATATGCGACGTGCCGTATCTCCCCTGCATCGCCGAACTCGTTGTCGGAGAACTGGGTCTGGAGCGGCGAGATCATCCACCCCGGGAAGTTGTCCCGCACGAACGCCAGCACTGAGACAAACGCATCCTTGCTGGTCAACGCGCCGCCGGTCATCGCGTGGACGTGGGCCCAGTCGACCACCGGCCGTACGAAGGAGTACTCGGCGGCGAGTTGGGCGATGTCGCCGAGACTCCCAAACCCGCTCTTCTTGCCGGATGTCTCCAGCCCCATCCCGACGCCGAGTGACTCGACCTTTCCTGAGATCAGATCGAGACGGGCCCGGATCCGATCCATCAGCACAGCAGGATCCTCGTCGTAGGTGCCGCCGAGGTGGGCCACGATCACAGGCGCGCCCAGCCAGTTCCCCAGCTTCATCGTGTGCTCGAGCGCGTGCGCCGACTGAGTCCCGCGCTCGGC
>JBAVPF010000202.1:0-2382 GCA_049692815.1 Acidimicrobiia bacterium | reverse complement strand
GATGCTGCTGGTACGCGGGCTGGTCTTCCTGTTCGGCTACCGGCCGGCCGCCGAGACCGCCGTCAGGTCCTGACCTCTGGTCTCCGCCAGCGTCATGGTCAGGGCGGCCGACACAGCGACTCCGATCGCCAGCAGATAGATCGTCTGGGAGAGGCCGAGCGCATCGATGGTCCAGACGCCGACGATCAGGCCGGTTGCCGAGCCGGCGGTGGCGGCGTTGGTCGCAGCCGTGTTCGCGCTCGCCCGGAGCCGCGTGGGGAAGAGCTCGGCGCGATGCGATCCGCCGGCGGGGACGAATGCGAACGTGCCGAGTGCGGAGATCATCGCCGCCGCCACGACGATCGGGAGTGATGTGACCGAGTAGAGCGTGACACCTCCCACGATGGTCAGCAGCAGGGCGACCACGGAGGTGGTCCTGCGACCCCATGTGTCGGCGAGACGCCCGCCGATGAAGAAGCCGACCCCTCCCATGGTCCCTCCGATGAGAAGGATGACGACTGTCGTCCCGGTGCTCACTCCGACGTCGTCGATCAGTCGCGCCGTCGAGAAGGCAGCGCCCACCGCCCCATATGCCGAGGAGAGGAAGTTGATCGCTATCACAGTCCAAAAACGGTTGGACCATTCACCACCGAGCAGCTCACGCCAGTGCCCGCCTTCGGGGTCGTGCTGATAGACATGGCTCTGAGGCACCCGTCGCACCAGCAGCGGGATGAGGAGGAGCCCCAGCGATGTGAGGAGGTAGGGGATGCGCCACGAGGCACCCTCCCCGTCGGCGAGTGGCAGCGTCATCAAGGCCATCCCGCTGCCAAACGAGACAGCCGCCCCGTAGAAGGAGATGGCATAGGCGCGGATGGTCGGTGTGACGGTCTCGGCGAGGATGACGACGGCGAGGGCCGACGCGGCCGCAGTGCCGGTCCTCAGGATCGCCTGGAACACGCCGAACTGCCATGCGTCGAATGCCAGGCCGGCCAGCGTCCCGCCGGCGACGATCAGGGTCATTGCCACGAGGAAGGGCTTTCTCCTTCCCTTGTGGTCGCCGAGCCAGCCGAGGGGCAGGGCGGCGAAGGCGGCCATCCTGGCCAGGCCGAGCAGCAGGCTCATCTCTCCTTCGGATAGACCCAGGCCGACCCTGGTGAAAGGGAGAGTCGCGCTCGCCTGTGACTGGGCGAATCCCTGGACCACCCCGGCAATCCAGATGACGAGCACGATCTGGCGGTCCATGGAAGTGAATCGCCCCACCGGGAGAACCGGCTCGAGTACCCGACGGAGCCGCGGCCGCATTCAGCGAGCGTAATTCGGGGCCCTGGCTCCGAAGGATCCCGGGTACCGGAGACGTTCAGGCTGGTGAGCCCCAAGCCGGGGCGATCCTGCAGGCAGGTCTGCCAACGAGCGGAGTCGGAATCCGGGTCTGGGCGGACTGCCGCGGAGCCGGCGAAGTCGCAGAACGAGTGAATGGAGCCCACCCGGGTGTTCTCTTTAGCGGCCGTAAACAGCGGACGTGGGAAGATCGTCCCGGACACAGTCGTTCGGGATCGAGGAATGTTCGAAAACGTCGCCGACGCCGCCTACATCGCACAGCTCGTCATCGCGCTAGGAGCCGGGGTGATCTCGTTCGTCTCCCCGTGCGTTCTTCCTCTGCTGCCCGGCTACCTGTCGATGATGTCCGGCTACTCGGCGGCACAGCTGGAACAGGGTGAGGTGTCGACGGGCCGGATGACGCGCGTCATCCTCCTCTTCATCGGAGGGTTCACCCTCGTGTTCGCCGCCCTCGGCGCTGCCGCCACCGAATTCGGTCAGTTCCTCCGCACCAACCTCACTGTCTTCACCCGCGTGGCCGGAGTGCTGATCATCGCGTTCGGCTTGCTCATGGTGGCGATGGCCATCTCCAACAGGGGGTTTCTCGCGACGATGAGCCAGGAGCGCAGGGTCCACGTCCGACCGTCCCGCCTGGGGAGGTGGGCTCCACCGGTGATGGGCGCTGCCTTCGCCTTCGGATGGTCTCCATGTATCGGCCCGGTCCTCACCGTGATTCTCACCACCGCGGCGACCCAGGAGACCGTGTTCAAGGGAGTCGGTTTGTTGATCGCCTACTCGTTCGGCCTCGGTGTGCCCTTCCTGCTCGCCGGTCTCGGGCTGTTCAAATTCTTCGGGCGTCTCAAGCCCTATCTGCGCCCGATCAACATCGTGTCGGGGTTGCTGCTGGCCGCCTTCGGAGTGGTGATGGTCACTGGCAACCTGTTCCGCCTCTCCTCGTGGTTCGTCAACCTCTTCGATTCCGTACCCTTCCTCCGTGGGCTCTCCGACGTCTGACCGACCCTTCATCGCTCCTGAGACACCCGACGTGGTCTGGTTCACCGGATCGGACCGGGTCAGGTTTCTCAA
>JBAVPF010000201.1:0-1551 GCA_049692815.1 Acidimicrobiia bacterium | reverse complement strand
CCCCGTGGGTACGCACATGATGACCGGCGTCGCCGAGCAATTCGACGAGACGGGCGGCGCCCGGCGGCCCGGGGGCCTGGGACAGATGAGGATCGAGCGCTTTGGCGAGAAGCCCTATGAAGGTCTCATCTTCGAGGAGGCTGGACCACTCGATCTTCTTGTCTCTGAGAATCCTCGTCTGGGCCCAGTTCGAGAACTGCCTTCTGGGATTGGACCGCACCACGAAATTGCCCATGGCGAAGGCGTGCCTGTCGACGAGCAGGTAGTCGGCCGCGTAGCTCGGGTCGGGGAACTCGATGAGCTCCAAGCGGTCTCCGTCGACGACGAACTGCATGCCGGATTCGGCGGCGACCGGCGCCCATACCGGATGAAGCGGCTGGGCGCTCTCGACGTTCGTGCCGGCTCCGTCCAGTGCGGCGATGACGGCTGCGAAGCCGGGGCTGCCCGAGGAGTCCATCAAGGGGGATTCGTCGCTGGAGTAGATCTCCATGCCGGGATGAGCCGAGGCCAGGTTGTGCCACTCCAGAGCCTGCCACTCGACCGGCTCGAGAGTCTCCCCTTCAAAGGCGCCGGACTCACACACGCCTTGGACGGTCCACGACGACCTCGTTTGGTCGTCGATGAATCGGTTGCCGTTGCGTCTGAAGGTGAGCGTTTCGTCGCCCACGCGGGAGTCGAAGACCCCAAGCGTGTAGGAATTGTGCGGGGAGAAGACGACTACTGCCCGGCCGCCGGCCTGGTCGTGGACGACACCCTCGTTGCGCTGGACCTCTTCTAAGGGATACGCCTTGAGCGTTCCCGGTTCGTTGATGGCTATGACGAGCGTGTTCTCGGGGAGGCGCTCATCGAACACCCCTGGCTGACTCGCCCAACCGGACGCAAGGAAGAACGGCTCTATCCCTGGTGATCCCGGGATGTAGTCGGTGCCATGGCCGTGACGAGGATTGCGATGGTATCCCTCGTCGATCGACCCCTGATAGCAGGCCACTTCGCCCTCAGGATGGAGTCCTCTGAACTCGGCGAAGGTCATCTGATAGTAGGGGTTCCACCCCATGGCAGTACCTGCCATAGGACCGTCGTAGGCCACTCCGTCGGGCGGCGACCACCAGGCACCGTTCTGCTCGTCACGGACATGCATTGTGCAGTTGTATCCGCCCGCGGTGTAGAAGGAGAGAACTGTGTCTCCCACCTGTCGATCGAAAGCTCCCCCGGAGCTACATGCCTCTCAGAAGAACACCGCGATCGGGACGTCGTTGACCTCGGTGTTGATGGCGTGCGGCTTCGATGCCAAGAACCACGGGTATGCCCGATCGACTCCGTGCGCCCTGATGGCGAGCACAGGATCCTTGTCATGGAGGAAGTCGCAGTCGTCGACAGAGACAACCGGGTAGGTCTCTCCGGCCCAGAAGGCGTACTCCTTCGGATGATGCGGGTTGGGGGGTAGCTCAAAGATCAGATCGCGGTCGAAGTCCTCGACCAACCTGAGATCGCGACTCTTCCTGCTGATTTCGACCTCCTGTCCGGCCGCTTAGTATACTGTGAGAATACTGA
>JBAVPF010000200.1:0-2205 GCA_049692815.1 Acidimicrobiia bacterium | reverse complement strand
CAAGCCGTACTGACCGAGCTGCTCCTCACGCCGGCTCTCCAGATATCGAGCCAGTCGCAGGACGCGACCGATGATCGGCAGCCCCGTCACTTCCAACCTCGGATAGAGGTCATGGACGTCCTGAACGATTCCGTCGAGAACGTCGGTCGCGGATGGTCGGTTTGTATCCACGAGAGAATCTTATCAGGAAGTCTCTTGACAAGAAACATATCTGTAGACAATACTGGAGGAGTGTCTCACTAGCAAGACACTTGCTAGCAAGTGATAAACCCAGAGACGAGGAGGAGACGAGTTGGGATTTCGTGAGAAGAGTGCGTGGGCGACGGCGGGTGCCCTGATCATCGGCTACGGCTGGTACGTGGCGACCGTCGTCGTGAGGTTCGACGGCGGGCCGGTGGCCGGTGTGGGCTACCAGGGCATTGCCGTGACCGCCGCAGTAGCTGTGGTCGTCCTGATCGCCGTGGCACACGTTGTGCTCGCCAGCGGAAGCAAGCCCGAGCCCAGGCAACACAGGGATGGCATCGTCACCGGCGGGCGCATCCGTGGAGTGATCCTCGCTTCGGCTGCCGTCCTGGCCATGGCACTGGCGATGGTCGAAGCCGAGTACTTCTGGATCGCCAACGTCGCCCTGGCCGGCCTCGTGTCGTCAGAGCTGGCTGCTGCCGGCACCGAGATCAAGTCATTCAGGAAGGAGGCTTGAGATGCGTGTCTCGCCCACCAAGCCAAGAGAAAACGATTCGACGAACAGCAGAGGAGAAACACTCATGACAGCAACCACTACCGAGCGGACAGAGGTCAGAACCGAGTCGAAGGCGAGGTCAAGCCGGTTGAAGCGGCTCGCCCGTACCGCCGGGCTCCTCTACCTGGCGATCTTCGTCATCTACCCGCTTTCCACCATGGTTCGATCGACGCTCGTGGTGCCGGGGGACGCCGCGGCTACAGCCCAGAACGTGGCGGCAAACGAGTCCCTGTTCCGATGGGGCATGGCGGGTGAGGCCACCATCTTCATCATCGAGATCGTTCTGGCAGCCGTTCTCTATGCGCTCCTGCGACCGGTGAGCAGAACCTTGTCTCTCGGCGCGTCACTTGCTCGGGTAGCCGAGGGAGTGGTCATGGCCGCGGGGAACCTCTTCACGAGCATTCTCACCCTCGTCGCGGTTGGTGGTGCCGGCTATCTCGCCGTGTTCTCACCGGAGCAGCGAGATGCGCTCGCGTTGTTCTTCCAGGATGCCAATGACCACGTGGTGCTCGTTTGGGGATTCTTCTTCGCCCTGTCGCTGGTGCTGACCGGTTGGCTCGTGTATCGCTCCGGGTTCTTTCCCAAGATCCCCGGCGTGTTGCTGGTTCTCGCAGGCGTCGGGTATTTCGCCCAAAGCTACGGGACCATCGTCGCCCCCGGCGCCGCTGACCTGCTCACGAATGTCGTCCTCGTGTTGGCCATTCCCGGCGAGCTGGTGTTCGCCCTGTGGCTGCTCATCAAGGGAGTAGACGAGGACAAGTGGCAGCAGAGTGCTCGGGCCGCCGATCAGGCCCGGCTCTAGAGCCTGGACGCTCGAGAAGGCCTTGGTCGAGAAAGTCGAGAGAGACCATGATTCGCAAGATCACCTACGGGGCACTCCTCATTGGTCTCGTCTCCCTGGGGATGGTGGCGCAAGCAGGTTCCTACCTGCTGGCGCTGCCCTCCCTGGAGCCTCGGCCCGAATCGGCCGATGATGACGACACTTCGCTGTCTCGGCGTGGGCCGCACGACGTGGGGATTCGCAGCGTCTCGTCCGGTGAGGCACCGCTGGCGCTGACCATTTGGTACCCAGCCGAAATAGGCGACGTCGATGCCTCCATCGACTATTCGTACGGGATCAACATGTTCGGCCCCGATGGCTCGCTTGCTCTGGGCACGTACAAAGGGCGGGCCACACCCGCGGCCGCGTTCGATCTGACCGCAGGGCCGTATCCCATGGTGATTCTCTCCCATGGTTTCGCCATCACCGCCTCCAGCTACGCCTGGTTGGCAGAGCATCTCGCCTCACACGGCATGGTGGTGGTCGCTCCGCAGCATCGAGAGTCGCTCGACCCGGGTCGACTGTGGCGATCCACCCTGGAACGTCCAGCCGATGTTCTGACCGTGCTCTCGTGGGTCGACACTGAGGTCAGGGACGACGGCTCGCTTCAAGGACTGATCGACAACCAAAGCGTCGCTGTGGTCGG
>JBAVPF010000199.1:0-8900 GCA_049692815.1 Acidimicrobiia bacterium | reverse complement strand
TCTCTGAGCCGATCGATCCACCGGCGCCCGTGACGAGGACCCTCTTCCCTCGAATGAGATCCGCGACATTGCTCATGTCGGTGTGCACGGCTTCTCTGACCAGAAGGTCCTCCACCTTGATGTCCCTCACGTCGAGCGGCGCAGTGCGGTCGGTCACGATATCCCTGACACCCGGCAGTATCCGAAGCCGCACGTCGATCTCGAGGCAGCTATCGACGACGGACTGGACGATTTCGGGGTCCACCCCGGCGATGACGACCTGGTCTACCCCGTGCTCGCCGACGATGGCGGGGATGTCCTCCAGGGACCCCAGAACCGGCAGGTCGGCCACTAAACGCGAATCCCGTGGCCCGTCCTTGCAATCGTTGACGAACCCGACGACATGGCCGCCGCCGTCGATGTCAGCCAGTCTCCGGGCGAAGGCGGCCGCCTCCACACCACTACCGACCACCAGCACGGCCGGACCTACGCCGTTCTTTCTAAATGAGAAGAGTCGCGAACGGAAACGGAGCAGCCCGGTGAAGAGGAACGTGAAGAGCCCACCGGCAACCAGAGTCAGGTAAGGGATGAGAAGATCGATCGAGTGCCTGGCGCCCCACCCGAGACCGACGATCACCGCCATGGCCATTGCGTTGGCGATGGCCAGTCTGGTCGCCTCGTTGACGCTGGCGTACTCCCAGACGTGCCCGTACGCGCCCGCAACCGCATTCGCCAGGATGTGGACGGCGATGATGACGGGAAGGACCTTGAAGAGATCGGACCAGTAGCTACCCGCGTCGGAGACAAGAGGGTCCAGCATCCTCAAGGCGAGGGCGATGGCATACGCCGCCATCACCACCAGCCCGTCGATCACCGCGAAGGTGATGTCAGTGCGTACTCTCGATGCCCTTCTCGAGAGCGCGACCCAACGTGTCTCCCCTCGCGAGTCCTCGCGCCCCCCATGAATGTCGCCACCCACCTAGCAGCCTCCCATAACTGAATCTTGCCCCCGGGGTCCCGGTCACCATATCACCGAACAGCCTGCACTTAAAGTGGGAATTCGACTTCCCAGAGTGACAGCCTCGGCACTGGCCGACCCCACAGCATACGCTGAATGGCCAGTAGTTAAGGGGTTTCTGGCGATTTGCGTATGGGTCTTCCGACCCAAACTTCCACGGTTGGTATTCGGGCGCTCTGTGTTAGATTCGGCTACTCATCGTGCTGGCGCGTTGACATCGCGAAAACGAGATTTTGGGGGGCACCATGAAAGCTTTGGTCACAGGCTCGGCTGGGTTCATCGGCGGACACGTTTGTCGGCACCTTCTCGCCGACGGCTGCGAAGTCACCGGCTTCGATAGCAGACGGGCCGGCCTCGATGGAGTCGAGGAAGCGACGGGCGACCTGCTCGACCTCGAGGCGCTCACTGCAGCCGTGGAGGGCCACGACGTCGTGTGCCACATCGGCGCCATCGGCGACGTGTACCTGGCTGCCCAACAGCCCGAGCTGGCCGCCGCCGTAAACGTCACCGGCACCGCCAATGTCGCGATCGCCGCACTGCGCAATGGTGCGCGTGTCGTGTACGCCTCGACGTGGGAGGTGTATGGGGAGCCGAGGTACGAGCCGGTCGACGAGGACCACCCGACCAGCCCGGATCACCCGTACAACATCACCAAGCTCGCCGGCGAGCAGATGCTCCTCGCGAGTGGTCGCCTCCAGGGACTCCCCGTGCTGGCGCTGAGGCTAGGAACCGCCTACGGCTTGGGAATGCGGCCTAACTCGGTGTTCGAGATCTTCATCAGGAAGGCGATGAACGGAGAGCCGATAACGATTCAGGGAGACGGCTCGCAAGGCCGCCAGTTCACACACGTGAGCGACATTGCCAGGGCGTTTGCCCTGGCGACACGCTCCGACTCCACGGGTGCGGCGCTCAATGTCGTGGCACCCGAGATGGTCAGCATCCGCCGCCTGGCCGAACACGTCGTGGAACGTTTCCCGACCGAAGTCACGTTCGGAGATCCGCGTCCCGGCGATGTCCCACCTTCGTACGTGTCGGCACAGAAGGCCGAGGATGTCCTCGGATGGAAGGCCGAGGTCTCCTTCGAGGATGGCATGGCCGAGTTGTACGAGGCGGACAGGACTTGAACGGCCGCGCACCGGCGGGCGTCGCATGTCCACGGTGACCGACACCCGGGTCCTCGAGGAGTCCGACCTCGAAGAGGTTCTCGACCTTCTGCGGGCGTCCCTGGGGGAGCCACCGCTTCTGCGCCGGACCCAAGAGCTGTTCCGCTGGAAGCACGTCGACAACCCATTTGGCCGATCGATCACTCTCGTCGCCGTCGAGGACGGCCGGATCGTCGGTCTCAGGGCCTTCATGCGCTGGGACCTCTCCACCTCCAGCGGGGAGACCCTCCGCTGCGTTCGAGCAGTCGACACGGCAACCCACCCCGAGTATCAGCGGAGGGGGATATTTCGGCGACTCACCGAAGAGTGCGTGGAGGTTGCCACGGCCGACGGCATCGACATGGTCTTCAACACCCCAAACGAGAGGTCGAAGCCGGGCTACGTCAAGATGGGATGGCAGGAGGTGGGGCTCATAGGCGCGCTCGTCCGTCCTTCGATACACATGCTTGGCAAGAACCCGGGCCAGTCGTTGGAACCAGAGCGGTACCTGCGCCGGCCGCGGCCGTTCGACGGCCAATCGTTTGCAGACCGGCCGCCTCGGGGCCTGCGCACGGCCCGCACGCCCGATTACCTGGAATGGCGCTTCGCTCGCCATCCATCCGCCCGCTACTTCGTCGCAGAGGGAGGGAACGGGAGTGCGGTACTTCGCCCCAACGTCAGACGGGGAAGACCGGAGCTCGTGATCGCCGATGTCTTCGGCAACGCCGGCGACGGCATGGCCGCCGCCAAGCGTTCGGCTCATTCCGCATATCTGGCCACCTGGTTCTCCAAGGGCTCGCCGGAGAGGGCTTCGGCCCTCAGGCACGGATTCATTCCGGTGCCGGGCCTGGCAGCATTGACCCTCGTGGCGAGACCCTTGCGTGACCTGGGCGATACTCTCTCGACCATGGATGCGTGGGATGTGGCCGTCAGCGACTTCGAGCTGCTGTGATGTCGGGCCTCGGGACCATCGCCAGGACAGCGACGCTGGGAATGACCACCGGAGAGATCGTCGAATGGATGGTGATCGCGATCATCTTCTATCTGATCGTCTACTGGATAAGCACCGCCCTACCCACGAAGGTCGATCGCGCTTGGTTGCCGGCAATGGTCATGTGGGGATTCGCCGCGAAGCTCGTCGGGACGCTTCTTCGCTACTACATGGCGGTGGACCTCTACGGGACCGGTGACGCCTTCCGCTATCACTCCAGGGGAGTGGCCTTCGCCGGCATCTGGAGGACGCTCGCCATCCCGGTGTCCGATGCAGGCGGCCAGGGAACGGCCTTCACAGAGGTCGTGACCGGTCTCGTCTACAGCATCTACACGCCAACGATGCGCGGAGGCTTTCTGATGTTCGCCTTCCTCGCCTTCCTGGGCCAGCTCATGTTCTACGCGGCCTTGCGACCGTGGCTCAAGACGAAGGCCTTGAAGCGCTACGCCATAGCAGTGCTGTTCTTCCCATCGCTCGTCTTCTGGCCGGCGAGCATCGGCAAGGACGCCTTGATGATGCTCTTCCTGGGCCTGGCGACACTCGGGATCTCCCGGCTGCTCCGCCGTTTCGAGCCGATGGGGCTGATAACCGCGGGCCTTGGGCTCTACCTGGCCGCCCAGGTACGTCCTCACGTGGCGATCATGCTCGCCCTGGCCGGTGCCCTCGCCTTCCTGCTGATGAGGCGGACGGATCGCCGCGTCGGCGGCTTCAGGCGCATCGTCCTCCTCGTCCTGGCCGTGGTCGGTCTCACCTTCGCCTGGGGTGCTTTCTCCACCGACTTCGGGGTCTCCCTCGAGGGCAGCGGGGACACCGCTGATCCGGGCGCCTTCCTCGAAAGCGTTCAGAACCAGACGGCTCAAGGAGGGTCAGAGGTGTCCGGCGGGATCGTCTCCAACCCCCTCGACTTGCCGGCCGCCACATTGAAGGTCCTGTTCCGGCCGCTGATATACGAGGCATCCAACCTGGCCACCGCTGTGAGCGCCGTCGAGGGCACCGTCCTGCTCTTCTTCATCGTCTGGAAGATCCCGATGATGTTCCGCAACAGGAGGATGGTGCGGGGAAACCCTCTTCTCCTGCTCTCGTTCTTCTACACCGGCGGGTTCATCATCGCGTTCAGCTCGATCCTCAACCTGGGGATCCTGGCGCGCCAGCGGGTGCAGGTCCTCCCATTCCTCCTCGCGCTCCTGGTCACGTTGGCATGGCCGGCTGAAGACGAAGACACGGCGACGACCGGACACCATCGCACCCGGACGCGCAATGGCGACCGGCTGCAGATCAGCGCGTCTTCACGTTGAGGAAGCCGGCCCTCGCCAGCCCCCCCATGACAGCCACCATCAGGACCATGAGGATGACGACTCCCGCCCACGGCGTGACAAAGCGATCCACGAGGACAACTGCTCCGACGAGGATGGCTTCAGCCGATCCGGAGATGAGGGCAACCGCCGGCACACTCAGGCCCCGGTCGCGCAACTGATCGTAGAGATGACTGCGATCGCCCTCGAATAGACGGGCTCCAGACAGGAGGCGTCTCGCCACCGACGCCACGAGATCGATCGCGAACACACCGAAGAGGCCCATCGCCACGATGACCTCGCCGGTCGAGTCGCCCGAGCTCAGCATTCCGTGGGCCAGGGCCAGCCCCACCAGATAAGACCCGGAGTCTCCCAGGAACACCTTCGCCGGATGCCAATTGAGGAGGAGGAAGCCGCCCAGGGCAGCGGCCAACTCCAGAGGGGGCAGACTCTCCAGGCCACGACCAGCGAAGAGCCACGCCAGGCCCAAAGCGGCGATCAGAGTGCTCAAGCCGGCCAGGCCGTCGAGCCCGTCATAGAGGTTGACCGCATTGATGGCCATGACGATGACAAAGACTGCCAGGACACCGAACAAGGGGCCGCCGGCCGGATAGCCGGCCAGGACCACCAGCGACACCGCCGCCGCTATCTCGACGATCAGCCGGACGATCGGGCTGAGGTCGAGCCGGTCGTCGAAGAGCCCCAGGACGAGAACGACACTGGAACCGACGAGGAGTGGCACGTCGACATGACCTCTCCACAGAGCCGACAGATGAATCGCCAGGAAGATCCCCACGCCCCCCAGCGGGACAGCCGGCTTGATGTGTGCCGTCAGGTCGCTCCGCCCGGGAGCGTCGACATATCCCAGCTTTCTGCCGAGCCAGATCGCCAGAAGACACCAGGCCGCCGACACGACGGCTGCGATCAGGACCGACGCCATACCAGCACCTCGGATGTCTCACCCCGGTGAACCTCGATCTCGTCGTAGCCATGGAATCCGGCCCTCTCGTAGGCCGCGATGGCCACCTCGTTGTCCGAGCCAACGACCACTCGTACCGCGCTGTGTCCGTCTGCTGAGAGCCGCTCCAGAACCGCAGTGAGCAGGAGACGGGACAACCCCCGCCCCCTCCCCCGAACCGCCACCCCGAGCGAAAGCACTTCCGAGGAGATCGAGGGCTCATCGGATTCGTTCCCGTATCGGAGCGACTCCCATGCTCTCCGCAGATTGCGAGGATCGAGAAGTGCCGGCAACGCCGAGAAGCCCGCTCGCCACCAGTGTCGACGGACGAACCACTTGTAGAAAGAGCCGACTTCGGTGACGGCGGCGACGAACCAGACGACCCCGCCCGCGTCGTCCACCACGTACACTCGACCGCCGTCCCACTCCAGCAGGCCTCGGTAGAGGACTCGCATGAATCGCCTGCCCAGCCTGGGGAGGAACCCACCCGTGATCAGGTCGGCATGGAGGTTGGCCAGCGCGGTCGCATCGGACGGTTCCGCTTCCCGTGGTGCCGATACCGAGGACGTTTCCAACATCGCCGGCGGAAGGAGATGCGCCAATCCCTTCGCCTGCAGGACTTCGCGGTACGTCTCCAGCACGATGTCGACCACGCGACGCTCGTCGAACTCCTCCACGGCGACACGACGACTCGCCTCCGACATCCGGGACAACATCGAGGTGTCTTCACCTACTGCGCGAATCGCTCGAGCCAGCGACTCCGGGTCCCGGACTGGTACCAACAGGCCGTTGACGCCATCGCGTACCACCTGCCGGCAACCTCGAATGTCGGTGGCAATGACGGGCAAGCCCATAGCCGCAGCCTCCATGGCAGCACGCGGGAATCCCTCACGATGCGAGGGAAGGACGAACAAGTCCATCGCGGCATAGACGTCTTCCATATCCGTTCTCATGCCGAGGAAACGGACACCACGGTGTCTCGCCCGTTCGATCATCTCGCCGGGGAGCGAGTCTTGCTTGTCGGGGTCGACCGGCCCGACGACCACGAACACATAGCTCGGGCCAAAACTCTCCGCAGCTTGGAACAACTCGGGAAAGCCCTTCTCGGCGACGAGACGGCCGACTGTCCCGACCACGACATCCGAATCTTCGGCGCCGATCTCGGCTCTGATTCGGGCTCGCGCCTCGGATGCGTCAGTCGGGTCGAATCTGGTCAAGTCGATCCCATTGCCGAGAAGCCGCGCCTTCCCACGACGCACGATATGCAGCCGATCGGCGAGAGCGAGGTCCTCCGGGTTCTGGTGAAGCTCTGCGTCGGAGAAGCGGGCCGCAAGCGCCTCGAGGCCATACACGACGGCACGCTTCGCCACCGGATCGGTTTCGGTCGCATAGAAGCCGTGAAGTGTGTTGATCACCACGGGGACGCCGGCGAGCCTGCCCAGTATGCGTCCATAGATCCCGGGCTTGGGGTTGTGCGTGTGCAAGATGGTTAGAGGCCTGCTCCTGAGCAGCCTCCAGAGCTCGAGAGCCGCACGAATGTCGGCGCCGAGGCTGAAGCCACGGGTCGAAGATTCGAGGGCCAGATGATGAATCCCCGCCGCCTCCAACTCGCTCACCCAGGGGCCAGGAGAGCTGATGCCATAGGATTCGCCCCCGGCCTCCGCCACTGCTCGGAGCTGAGGCCACAACAAGAACCGGAGACTGAGATCAACGGTGGTCAGGTGAGCCACACGAAACGCTGCGTCGTCCCGACCTTCGCTCAAGGCGTCATCCCCCGAATCACCTCGTCCCATTCCTCGGTCGTGGCGTCCAAGGTGAAGAGCTCGAGACAGCGCTCCCTCGCCGCCCGCCCCATCGCTTTGCGTCTGTCGGGATCCTTGAGCAGCGATTCGACGGAATCGACCAAACGAGCTTGATCCTCGACAGGCACCACCAAGCCAGTCACTCCATCCTCGACGACATCACGAGCGCCGGGCACGTCCGTCGTCACGGCGGCCACACCCGAGAGCCCCGCCTCGATCAGAACGCCCGGGAGACCTTCCGGTGGGCGACTCGTGGCCACCAGCAAATCAGCGTCTGCCAAGAGCGCCGGCACGTCGTCGCGCGCGCCGAGCACCTCTACTCCGACCGATCGGGCCCTCTGCTCGACATCTGCTCGCATTGGCCCATCTCCCACGATCATGGCAGTCACCGCCAGATCTCGTCGCCTCAACTCACCGATCGCCTCGACGAACAGGAGCGGGCGCTTCTGCTCCTCGAGGTGACCGATGAACAGGACTCGCGGTGACGTGCCGCCGTTGCGGGAGCCGGGCCGATAGGTGTCAGGATCCCGACCGTTCGGTATGACGCGGGTCTTGTTGGCGACGCTCGGGTCCTCGGCCGCCAACTCCGCCGCAAGAGACGCCGACACGGCGACGATGGCGGCGGCCCTGGACAGATAGAATCTCCGTATCGCCCTTCGTATTGGGTTCCCCAGCTTCGGATGGGTCGACCCGATCACCAGATATGCGTACGGGGCCAGGCCGCCAAGGGCAAAGGCGGCGTATTTCGCCGGCTCTCCTCCATGTGCGACGACCGCCCGCGGAGCCAGTTCTCGAACCGCTCGGCGCATCCTGCGGATGACACGGGGATCGAATCCGACCTTCCGCAGCGTGCTCCGCGGCACATCCAAAGCGAAGTCGGCGTCGAGTGATGCCTCGTCCCCTTGGAACATCGTCATCAGAAGGTGGCGGTCCGGGCCGCGTCGGTTCAAGGCCTCGACCAGGGACCGGGCATAGCGCTCAGCGCCACGGCTGACGTCGTATGAAACGACGTGCAGGATGTCCGGCTCAGACATCCGACAGGTCTTCGACGGTGTCGTGGATATTCAGGTGCTGAGCCCAGACGAGCAGCAGGTAGGCGGCACAGGCCACTGCGAGTGAGACACCGGCAGCTATTGGGATGCTCTCGAGACGGGCGGCCACACGCGAGGCAACGAGGACGATGCCGAACTGAGGAACGGCGGCCAGCAACGCCGCCTCGGGAGTCCGATTTAGGGCTGCCGGCAATTGCAGCAGCCCGGGTCGGGCCCGCGCGGCCAAGGGCTCTACTGCGAGAAAGCCAAGACACGCGAGGGCCCCGACGACGGATGCAGGTCGGCCTATCCCGCCCATGGCCGTGAAGAGCATGAAGATCGACGCGGCCATGTAGGCGCCCGAGCGGCCTAGCCCGAGTAGTGGACGTGGCCAGGCCGTGAGGGACATCGGGAGACATACTGCGAACAGAGAACGGGACAACTCGGTGTCGGGCACGGCGAGGAACGCGCCCATAGCCGCGAGCCCGAAGAAGATCATCCCGAACCCATGGTCGGCATAGCGCGATTCGAAGTCGGCGAAGAGATATCCGAGGACGGGGGTGGCTATCACGATCAGGGGGCGGACCCACTGGGGATCTGCGGATGCTGCCAGCGCGATCACGCAGGCTCCCGGTATCGAGGCCAGCGCAATGGCCGGAGACGAGCCCCCGAGCGCCCCGACAATAC
>JBAVPF010000198.1:0-4979 GCA_049692815.1 Acidimicrobiia bacterium | reverse complement strand
GCTGGTAGCCGACCAGCCCGCACCAGGCCGCCGGGATGCGTATCGAGCCCCCGCCATCCGTTCCCTCTGCGATAGGGACCAGGCCGTCGGCGACGATCGCGGCGGGGCCACCTGAGGAGCCACCGGTGTTCTTCGTGGTGTCGAACGGGTTGCGCGTGGCTCCGAACAGGTAGTTGTCACAGGCGCCTCGGAAGCCGAGCGAGGGGCTGTTCCCCTTGCCGATGATGATCGCTCCGGCGGCTTCCATCCGCTCCGCCCACACGCAATAGCCATCGATGGAGAAGTCGGCCATGGCTCGAATCCCCCCGAAGGTGGCAGGCCAGCCCGGCTTGAAGTCGAACAAGTCTTTCATGACCACCGGAACACCACGGAGCGGGCCCCCGTCCTCTCCACCTGCGATCGCCGCCTCGGCGGAGCGGGCCGACTCCATCGCTTCGTCGAAACCCCGGTAGACGATGGCGTTGAGACTGGGTTCCCTCTCCTCGACGAGCCGTATCGTCTCGGTCATGACCTCGACGGGTGACAGCCTCCGCTCCTTCATGTCGGCGGCTAGGTCGGTTGCGCTGCGATAGGCGACTTCGGTTCCTTCCATGCTCTCTCCTGTCTCAAAGTGCCTGGCGATGGGCTCCCCGATCATCGCGAGAGTGGCAAACGCTTACAAGACCGGGGCTTGGTCAAGTTACGCTGTCCGTGTGTCACAGGGACAGACAGGCGAATCGCAGGGTGACGCCGGCCGCTCACACTCGCTGCGGCATGTGGCGGAGCTGGCCGGCGTGTCCGTTGCGACCGCGTCCCGGGTCATGTCGGGCTCCAGCCACCCCGTCAGCGAGGACACCCGCAAGCGGGTCCTCTCAGCCGCCGACCGTCTCGCGTTCGAGCCCAATCGTTTGGCTCGCGCCCTGGTCACGGCGAGGTCGCAAACCGTGGGTGTCATCGTCCACGACATCTCCGACCCCTACTTCGGCGACATCGTGAAGGGTCTCGAAGACCGGATGCACCAGGACGACTATCGCCTCTTCGTAGCCAGCTCCGATCGCGACCCCGATAAGGAGCTGAGCTACTTCAGGGCATTCCAGGCTCATCAGGTGGACGCCATCGTCTTCGCTGCCAGCTCGATGACCGATGCCGGGTACACGGCGACCCTGGAGGGCCTTGCAGGCCGTTTCAGGGCGCGGGGAGGCGTCATCGTGGCCCTCTCCGACCACGTGCTGGCAGGGCCCAGGGTCAGATTCGACAATCGCAAGGCGGTGATCGAGATGGTCCGGTATCTCGCCCGTCACGGCCACCAAAGGATCGGCTACATAGGCGGTCCGTCCGATCTCGAGGTTTCCCGTGTCAGGCTGGCCGGGTTCAACGCCGGGATCGAGGAGCTCGGCCTGACCATCGCGGACGGGCTCATCGTCGATGGTCATTTCACCGTCACGGGCGGCGAAACGGCGATGGCGGAGATACTCGATGCCGGCGACGTCACCGCGGTGCTGGCCGCCAACGATCTCATGGCCATCGGAGCCACGCGGCATCTGCTGGCGTCTGGGCGCATGGTTCCCGGAGACGTCTCCGTGGCCGGTTTGGACGACATACCGACCGCGGCCTATGGACCGGTGCCACTGACCACGATGAGGGTCCCCACCTACGACATTGGCCGGTCCGGGGCCGAGCTGGTTCTCGCCGCCCTCGACGGCGCCGAACCGGAGGATGTCGAAGTGACCGGTGAGGTGATCGAGCGCCAGTCTGTCGGACCGGCGCCGACTCCAACATGACGGCCGACGTTCTCGGTGACTTGGCCGTCGCCCTGGACGAGGCCTGGAGCCATGCCGAGGCCATCCCGGCTCCCACAACGGATCACCCGTCCCTCACGGTGGAGGATGCTTACGACATCCAGGACCTGGTCGTCGGGCGACGGCTGGCGGCGGGTCGGGCCATAGCCGGCTGGAAGCTGGGACTGACTTCGGCTGATCCGCCGGCCACTCCCATCTCGGGGACGCTGCTCGACGACATGGTCATGCCCTCGGGCTCCTTTCTCTCGACTTCGACGATGGTCGGGCCCATGGTGGAGGCCGAGATCGTCGTCGAGATCGGGGAGACGATCGACGGGCCCGCCGAAGCGGGTGAGCTCATGCGGGGGCCTCACCTGATCGCTGGAGGCATCGAGGTGATCGACTACCGCACGGTGGGGAGCAAAGGCGTGGTCGATTGGATCGCCGACAACTCCACCGTCGCGTACGCGGTGGTCGGCGAAAGAGTCCCGGTCTTCGAGCTCAGCCCTGCGGAGATAGAAGTCGTGCTCTCCAGTGACGGTGCCGAACTGGCGTCGGGGCGGGGAGACAAGGTGATGGGAAATCCCTTGGCAGCCGTGGCCTGGCTGGCGCGTCATCTCTCGGATCGGGGGCGGGCGCTTCATGAGGGGGAGGTGGTCCTCACCGGCTCACTGACCGGGCATCACGTCGTGCCCGCCGGGCCGGTCGGGTTCAAGGCCGAGTTCACGGGTCTGGGCACGGTCTCGGTTCATTTCGAATCATGAGAGGAAGAGGTGTGATCCGCCCTGTTGACGCCTCAGTCATCGCTCTGTACGGTGCCGACTGCCCACCATGGAAACCGTTTTCCGACCCACCCCCGGACTGAACGGATGACACCGTCGGTCTTCAGTAGCGACGCCCTGGCCGACCACATCGTGTTGGTGACCGGGGCGAGCCGTGGCATCGGTGCGGCCATCGCCGTCGCCTGCGCCGAAGCCGGAGCCGACCTGGCTATCGGGTACGTCAACGACGAGGCCGGTGCGGGGACCACCGTGGCCGAGGCACAGGCGAGAGGTGCCCGGGCCCACGCTTTTCGCGCAGATGTCAGCGACCCCGCGGAGGTCGAGGGGATGGTTGCGGCAGTAATCGATCATTTCGGCCGTGTCGACTGTCTGGTCAACAACGCCGGGGTGATGCCGGAGAGCAGGGTCGAGGAGATGACGGTCGACGAGTGGAGGAAGGTCATCGATGTCGACCTCACCGGTGCCTTTCTCTGCAGCCGCGCCGTCCTGGGCGGGATGCTGGAGCGCGGGTCCGGGTCCATCGTGATGATCGCCTCGCGGCTCGGGCAGATTGGTTTCGCCGGCGTGTCCCACTACGCGGCGGCCAAGGCAGGCGTGATCGCATTTGCCAAGTCGCTGGCCAAGGAAGTGGGGCCTCGTGGGGTCCGGGTCAACACGGTCGCCCCCGGAGTCACCATCACCGACATGACGTCGGAGGTGATCCAAGGAGATGTCGGCGCCAAACGTCTCGCCGAACTGCCCTCCGGTCGCTTCGCCACCGCCGAGGAGGTCGCTGCCAGCGTCGTCTTTCTGATGACCGATGCTGCAGCCCTCTATCACGGGCAGACCCTCAACCCCAACGGCGGGGGCTACATGCCATGAGCGTCGAGCGATCGGAGAGGTCATGAAGCTGGTCAGCGCGGCGGACGCCGTCCGCGGCGTTCCCGACGGCGCAACACTCATCGTGGGCGGGTCGGGAGCCGGGCATGCGCTTCCCCAGCTCTTCATCGACACGCTCGCCGAGGTCTACACCTCCGAGGGGTCGCCGAAGGACCTGACAACCGTGAGGGTCGTCGGGATCGGCGACTTCGCCGACCGTGGGTTCTCTCAGCTGGCGCTGCCCGGCCTGATGAGACGCACCATCGGATCGAACATCGGCAATGAGCCGCGGCTGGGCGAGTTGGTCGAGAAGGGCGACCTGGAGGCGTACTCGTTCCCCCAGGGGGTGCTCTCACTGCTGTGCAGGGAGATCGCAGCCGGGAGACCCGGGTTGGTCACCTCGGTGGGGTTGGGCACCTACGTCGATCCCCGCCAGACCGGGGGCAAGCAGGGGTCGGCGACCGAGGACCTCGTGGAACTGGTCGAGCTGAATGGTGAGGAGTGGCTCTTCTTCAAGTCGTTCCCGATCGATGTGGCGGTCATACGCGGCTCGACCATCGACGAGGAAGGCAACCTCACGATGGACGACGAGGCGGTCAAGGGCGAGATGCTCTCGATGGCGATGGCGGCTCGGAACTCCGGAGGCATCGTCATCGCGCAGGCCAAGCGTCTCGCCGCGGCCAAGACGCTGCCGTCTCGATCGGTGGTCGTGCCCGGAGCGCTCATCGACATCGCCTACCTGGACCCCGATCAGACACAGACCTACATCACTGCCGGCTCGCCCTACTACTCGGGCGCGTTGCGACGGCCCGTGACCGACGCCGGCGATCCGCCCCCACTCGACATCCGCAAGGTGATCGCCCGGCGATCGCTGCTGGAGTTCCGCCCCGGTGACATATGCAACCTCGGATTCGGGATCAGCCAGATGATCGGGGCCATCGCCTGGGAGGAGGGGATCGAGGACGAGTTGGTCCTCACCGTCGAACAGGGAATCTTCGGTGGCGTCCCGGTCGCCGGCAACGAGGGTGGTGCCGGGTTCAATTTCCAGGCCATGATCGACCAGCCGTACATGTTCGATTTCTACGACGGGGGAGGGCTGGACATCGCCAGCCTCTCCTTCGCCCAGGTCGACTCGCGCGGCAACGTCAACGTCCACAGCTTCCCCGGCCGGCTTCGGGGGCCGGGTGGCTTTCCCAACATCAGCAGCCGGACCGGGCGCATCTGCTTCGTCGGCACCCTGACCACGTCCGGGCTCGACGTCGGGATATCCAACGGCCAAATCACAATCGAGTCGGAGGGCCGGCTGTCCAAGTTTGTCGACGAAGTCGAAGAGATCACTTTCAGCGGGGAGATCGCGGGCCGGCGTGGGCAGAAGGTGCGATACATCACGGAGCGAGCGGTCTTCGAGCTGAGGGACGGCAAGGTGACCTTGATCGAAGTCGCCGAAGGGTTCGACCCGGCGCGCGACGTCATCGCACACATGGGATTCGAGCCGGCGGTCGCCGATGACATCGCCCCCATGGATCCCCGTGTCTTCGCCGAGGGGCCGATGGGATTGTCCGCGGAGTTCGGAGACGGGTGA
>JBAVPF010000197.1:0-1888 GCA_049692815.1 Acidimicrobiia bacterium | reverse complement strand
GGATACCTTGCCTCCCACCACCACATGTGACCCACTACCTCGACGCTGAGATTCGTCTCCCCTGTGTCCGCCAGTGATCGCAGACTTCCAAGCGAGACCAGATACACGGCCAGGAGAATCACTGCAGGGAGCGCAAAGCCGACGGTGACAACGAAGTCGCCACCCCATTTCGGAACTTGTCCCGGCTCGGCGGCGATCTTCGTGCGGCGACGCAATGAGAGGAGCAAGAGCGCTATCACGATCACGACGACGGCGGTCGCTATCCAGAACATCAACCACCACAGGGAGATGACCGTCCGAGCCCCGGGACCGGCGCCCGTGAGTATCGAATCCCGTCCCGAGCACGCTGAAACCACGACCGACACCGAAGCCAGCAACGCGAATCGCGCAACCCGTCGTCTCACGTATCCACTCCGTGGTTTGAGAGAGGGCGACCATACACAGGCGGTCACAAAGTCCACCCACCTGGCTTGGTCCAGATGACGCTGCCCTGACGTCACCGAACCGCCTCAACTTCAGCTTCTCATCCAACGTTCATCCGCTCAGAGTCATCATCGGCGAGGTCCGAGCGGACAGCTCGCAAAGCGACACGAACGGAATCTGATGCTGACCGACGAAAAGGGATTCACCCCGGAAGCTGTGATGACACCCCTCGTCTATCGGGTAGAGGTGGGCATATTCCTGATGTTGATAGTGCCCTCGATGGTCCTCTCCTACTTCGCGGTCAGTCAGGGAACGGTCGGCTTCATGCTGACAGCGTCAGCCGCGATATTCCGGGACGTTGGGTTGGTGGCGCTGATCCTGTTCTTCGTCTGGAGGGATCGAGAGCCCTTGCGCGATCTGGGGCTCCGCTGGAGCCGGAGGTCATGGAGAGAGGTTGGGCTGGGTGTAGTCCTGTTCGTACCGTTCTTCTTCGGCACCAACTGGCTGGAGCGGCTATTCGTCTCGCTCGGCTTGTCGCTTCCCAAGGCGTCCAATCCGATATCCGTCCCCTCGTCGACTACGACAGAGATCGTCATGGGAACCCTTCTGGTCGTGGTGGTCGCCTTCTCCGAAGAACTCATCTTCCGGGGCTATCTGATCGACCGCTTCCGAGGCTCGGGTCTGGGCACTGCGTCGGCAGTTGCCTTATCGACCGTCGTCTTCGCCTTGGGCCACGGGTATGAGGGGACCGCTGGCATCGCCACCGTCGGTGTGATGGGATTGGTGTTCGCCCTCGTCTACCTGTGGCGAAAGAGTCTGACCGCCTCCATGACAATCCACTTCCTTCAAGACCTCCTCGTGGTGGTGGCCGTACCCCTCCTATTCCGCCGATGACCGGAAGTGCCTGCCCTACGAGAGTCGCCCGACTTGTAACCGGTTCCAAACCTCGAAAGGAAGAGCATGAAGCAAACGAAACAACCACACAGGCTCGAGAACACTGTGATCGCCGTCCTCGATTCTGAGCCGGAGGCCAAGAATGCGGTCGGCGGTCTCGCCTCTGCGGGGTATGTGTATGAGGTTCTCAGTGGAGAGCACGGACGCCGTCATCTTCGGAAGGGCGAGCATGGCGGGATGTTGGCCGCCTTGATACGCGCGGCTGAGGTCATCGGTGATGAGTATCGGGTCATCGATCATCTTGACGATGCGCTCCAAGCAGGGAAGGTGGTCGTCTCGGTAGAAGCCCAAGGGGAGAACGCGACCCAGGCCACCGAGATCCTCCGTCGCAATGGCGGGCACTACGTCTGGAAGTTCGGAGAGTGGACCTTCACCAACGTCGGTGACTGAGTCACCGTTCGCTATCTGATCAAGAGATGTTCGATTGGTCCTACTCGCTATCTGGTGTGCGCGAATTCAGTGCCGGATCCCAATCACGGTCGGGGTTCCGAGTCGTCGTTGTGGTCAGAAA
>JBAVPF010000196.1:0-6019 GCA_049692815.1 Acidimicrobiia bacterium | reverse complement strand
GAGCATGACCTCAGCGAGGCGAACGTCCAGCGTGACTATGTCTTCGGGTGGTTGATCTCGGGGGTATATCGCTCTTCGGCACTCGCCGATTCTCTTGTACTCAAGGGCGGCAACGGACTGCGAAAGGGCTACTTCCCCCATACGCGCTTTTCGGACGATCTCGACTTTACCACTGAGCAGGGGCTGGACGGTGAACGACTACTTTGCGAGCTGAACGGTATCTGTGAATTCGCGCAGGCTTCGGCCGGCGTCATGTTTGAGATCGATCGCAACCGGATTGTCGGCGAACAACAGATCGACCGGCAGAAGAAGGTGTTCAAGATCAGGCTCTACTTCAAGGACTTCCTCACCGGAGCTGATCACATCACGTTGAGCGTGCGTATGGATGTGACGGAATACGACCGTCTGTATTTGCCCGTCCAGGAGCGTCAGCTCATCCACCCCTACTCCGACGTCGATGAGTGTTCCACCGCTATCCGCTGTATCAAGTTGGAGGAGGCCCTCGCGGAGAAGATGAAGTGCCTGCTGCAGAGGCGCTACTGCTACGACCTCTTCGATCTGGTGTACGGCGCCTTCGTCACGCGGGACATCGAAGTGGACCGCTCAGAAATGCTCAACGTGTTCTTTCGCAAGACCATCTTCGGGGCTAGCCCTGTAGCGGCCAAGAACCTTCTGCTTGATCTCCCGCTGGACCTGTTCAAGGGTTACTGGCACAAAGTCGTGGCCTCTCGCGCCAGCCGAATGACGTTCGACGACGCGGTGCAGATGTTGGCGACGAATCTCGAAGAGCTCTTCGGGGCGGTTCCTCAGCGCGCACACATGGCAGCCGCCTACTTCCCCTCCGAACTACGCAACCCGATCCTGCAAGCCGGAAGCGAGAAGAGGATGCTTCGTGTCACATACGACGGCGTTACGCGAATCGTCGAACCCTATGCCCTGGCGTACAAACAGCGTCAGGATGGTGTGGCCCAGGAGTATCTCTACGTGTGGGACCGGACGGGTGGACGCTCAAGCGGCCCCGGCATCAAGACACTCCTGAACGGTGGAATTCAGTCGCTCGAGCTGTTGGAGGACACATTCGAGCCCAGGTTTGAAATCGGCATCTCAAAGGCGGGGGACGCCGCAACCGCCGGCACCTTCGAGGCTCAGTCCAGACCACGGCGTAGTGCCTACGGTCCTCGGAGGAGAGCCACTTCAAATGGCCCGCGCTACGTGATCGAATGCACCTACTGCGGAAAGCAATTCCGGCGCAAGACCTCATCAACCCGTCTCAACAAGCACAAGGACCGATACGGGAACGAGTGCTACGGCCGCGCAGGCTGGATAGCCAACTACCTCTGAGTCCTCACGCCAATGATCACCGCAAACATCTTTCGGCGAGTTGTCCGTCTCGAATTCGGTAAAGGTGGAGTGGCCTCAGGGTTCACGGTCGAGTCCGAGAGGGGCAACCAGTATCTCGTCACCGCCCGTCATGTGGTTCGTGAGGCGGAGGGCTCTGATCTGACGGCGTCAATCGAAGGACGGCAGTCCGCGATCCGTCTCGACCCATTGCCGGGGATCCCTGAGAACGTCGATGTGGCAGTTCTACCACTCGAAGAGAAGCTCACAGCAGATCTTGAGATCGATGTCTCCAGCCAAGGTCTGATCTGGAGTCAAGAGGTCTTCTTCCTTGGCTACCCCCACGGGCTTCAGACCGCAATAGACCATGCTCCAGAACAAGCCTTCGCCTTCGTGAAGAAGGGAATCGTCTCAGCCCTCCAGTCCAAGGGCGACGTCAGGGTTTGGTTCGTGGACGGCCACAACAATCCGGGATTCTCCGGCGGTCCAATGTGTTTTCAGAACAACAAGTCCAAGAGGTGGGGAGTCTTCGGTGTCGTCTCTGGATATTGGCCAGAACCCCTTCGAAGGTTGAGCGATATTTCCTCCGAGCAGCTTGACGAGGCCATTGGCCAGTTGGTGGCGAACTCAGGCATCGTTATTGGATACGACATTTCTTACGCCGCTGATGCCATTAGGGACCACGAGGCGCGGAAGGATTAGAGAGCCTCAGTCCAAGGGTTCCGTCACAGCTTCGACTTCAGCCGCTTTTCGTTGCAGCTCTTCGGTCTTCGGCTCGAGGAACGAGTTCAGTGAGTCCGGTCGCCTGAGTCATGCGAGTTTGGCTTCGCCTTCGGCGATCCACGATTCGATGCGTGCCAGTGATGCTCTGATGTCGGCGATTCTGGCTTCTTCTTCGGCCAACCAGTCGGATGCCCGTGATGCGAATTCGTCGGACCAGGCCGAGGCGATATCGACCCGGAGCTTCTCGGCGTGTCGCTGTCGCCGCTCGAGGGCTTCTGTCGCCTTTCGATGCTGTTCATAGTTCTTCTCAAGATTGGCCCGGACGCGTTGCCGCCAGTCGTCTTGTCGGTGTGATCGCTCCTTCTTGAAGTCCGCCCACCATGCATCATGTAAAGCCTGGATCTCTTGTATCTCCGCGAAGCACTCCTGCTTGTGTTCGGCCAGCATCTCGGTCTTGTACTTACTGAGCATGCTGCGGGCCTCGGTTAGGACTCGCCCCAGGTCCTTCATCGCGTAGCTGTCTGGCGGGTCAAGACCGAAGAGCGAAGCGGGACGTGCTTCTGCAGCACGTCCCAAGATCATGTTTCTGAGGTGCGCCGAGTCCGATTGGCGCTTCTGCTTCTGCGCATCTGCTTCTCGTGATGCCCGATCCCGAAGCGATGCAAATCGTTCCCACGCCTTCTGACGATGGTCCCGGGTCGGGTACTTCACCGCCTTGAAGTCGCTCTGGATGTCTTTGGATATCGACCAGATTTGCTTCCAGTCGGGAGGGAGGAAAGTGAGGTTGCCGGTGGCGTCGCCAACCAGCTGGGCGAAGTGGTCAATCTTCCGGTCGAGTGTTTCCCATGTCATCGTTACGGCGCGCAGCGCTGTGGCCGAGGGAGCAGAGCCTACGCCTTGGGCCTTACGTGCAGCCTTGCCAGCAGTGGCCCAACGGTTTATGGAAAGAGTGGGCCGAGCTGTAACACGACATCGCATTTATGGAGGGAAGTAATGAGGTCACACCCATCAGCCGAGCGATCGAACGGCGCGAACACGACGCCATTTCGGTTCGAACGAAGGCAGAGAGTGTCATGCAGTGACTCCTTGATGCTGAATCGCGGGCAGAGAAGACGCTCGACGAGGAGCTCACCAAGCCCATCGAAGCCCAGGATGCCGGGCTGCTGGCCTGGCTCTCCGAACAGATTGAGCAATATCAGCAACTTGAAGGTGAGCTAGGAGGGGTACTCAAGCGCATCCACAGCAAGATCGCGGATATTCGTGCCCAGTGGGTGCTGCTTGAGGCGACAGGCGTCGAACCGCAACAGGTCAGCGAGTGAAACCGCTGGCGCTTACCCATTTCATGCATCGAGCAGTTTCTCGATTTCGGCGGCTTTTCGTTGCAGGTCCTCGGTTCTCCGGCCCAGGATCGAGTCCAAGAAGTTCAAATAGTGTCCTGTCAGGTCCACTCGGATCCGCTGCTCTGCAGCGTCCTTACAGCATCGACTCATGACGGCCGTGGAGTTGCAGGTTCAAATCCTGCCGGGCTCACTCCTCCCAGTCTGGATGGGAAGGACTGTCAGATCGTGATGGGGGAGTGCCGTTCGATCATGTGAGGCATCCAGAAGTCGGGATCGCGGTCCATCAGCTCGAGGGTGTGGTCGAGGCAGAACAGCCCGTATGGAGTCTCCAGAACCGCGTTGCGAAGGCAGCTCTCACATGGCCGGGGCGGTGCAAGTGTGACCGTCATACCCTCGTAATCGTCGAATGCCCGGGATTGGATACCGCCTACGCGACATCCCGGACGGGTGCGAGATGCGGAAGGTCAGCCGGTGACGTCCAGGTCGACGACCATGCCGTTGGTCACATGACCTGGGAGATTGCAGATGATCACGTACTCCCCGGGCTCCAACGTGACATCGAGAGTCAGGCTCATCCCCGGGACGATGTCCTCCACCTCGTCGATCAGGTCCAGAGAGGCGGTCACGGCAACGTTGTTCTCCACCGTCAGATCGTCGGCCCGCCCGGTGAAGATCTCGAACTCGTGGACTGCGTTCCCTTCGTTGGTGATCTCGAATGAGACCCTTCCCGACGGGACAGTCGCCGAATCGAGCGTGATGCCGTCGTCGGTCAGGGTGGCGGTCACGTCGGTGACAGGCCCGGCCGGAGCCGCATCTCCGCACCCGGCTACGACGGCCAGGACGGACAAGAGGAAGAGGGCTCGACGAAGCATCGGTCAGGCGGCGATCCGGGGGGATTTGCTGATCGGGCGCAACACGTACCAGGCGGCCGGAACCAGGAAGAGCAACCAGGCCAGCAACTCTGAGTAGGTGGGGACCGGCTGGAACCCGAGGAATGCCGTGGCCAGCCCGGCTTGGACCGAACCTGGTGCGATGAGGCCACTCAAATCGATGGCCGGGCTCTGGCCGACAGTCACCAGCCCGGCTTCGGCGAACGAATGAATGGCTGAGGAGAGCAGACCGGCCGCGACGATCACGAGCAAGACGCCCGTGAACCGGAAGAACTTGGCGAGGTTGATCCGGACCCCGCCCTTGTAGATCCCGAATCCGATGAGGGAGGCCATTGCGATCCCGGTTCCCGCTCCGATCAGGCCGAGAGTCGGGCTGGTGCTCCCCGTGAGCACTCCGAGCATGAAGACCGCCGTTTCCAGGCCCTCACGCAACACGGCGACGAACGCCAGGGCAACCAACGCCCAGGTCGAGTTGGAATCCAGCGCCTTGGCAGCCTTCGTGTGCAGGTCGTCCTTCAACTCGGGGCTGTGTCGCCGCATCCACACCAGCATGTAGGTCACACCGACTACCGCCAGGATGGTGAAGGAGCCCTCCATTGCCTCCCGGGCTTTGAGGGGGAGTCGCTCACCGATCAAGTGCATGGTCACGGCTGCGGTGATGCACAGCGCGACCGCTCCCGTCACGCCCAGCCACATGGGACGCAGCGCACGCCGGTCGGAGTTCTTCATCAGGAAGGCGGCGACGATGGCGACGATCAGTGCTGCTTCCAGCCCCTCCCGGAGACCGATTACAAATGTGACCAGCAATGCTCTGCCCCGACTAGATCGTTAGGTAACTAAACACTACACCCATAGTGGAAATCACCACAAGTGCTCTTCCGGTGCGAGGTACGAACGTCGGCGACGCCTACATTGCCGGGATGCCCAGCGAGTCAACGCTTCTCGTCTTCTCCGGAGTCGCCCTGGTCCTGTTGCTCGTGCCGGGCCCGGCTGTCATCTACATCGTCACCACGGCCGCCACACAAGGACGACGGGCAGGACTGATGTCCGTCGCCGGCATTCATGTGGGCACTCTCGTGCATATCGTCGCGGCGCTGGCCGGCCTCTCTGCGATCATCGTCGCCTCTGCGACGGCGTTCACCGTCGTCAAGCTCGCCGGTGCCGGGTATCTGGTCGTGGTCGGCGTGCGATTTCTCCTAGGACGATCCGAAGATGCGACCTCGTCTCAGGCACGGCTCCGCTCGCAGCGGAGCCTGTTCACCAGGGGGTTCGTGGTGAACATCCTCAACCCGAAGACCGCGGTGTTCTTCCTCGCATTCGTTCCTCAGTTCGTCGACGTCGGTGCCGGGCACGAGACCTTGCAACTGCTCGCCCTCGGTCTGACGTTCGTCTGCCTCGGGCTCGTCACCGACGGCCTCTATGCGTTGAGTGCGGGCACCCTCGGCCCGCGCATTCTCGGCGCTCCTCGGATCCGTCGACGCAAGGACATTGTGGCCGGAGCCATCTACGTGACGCTGGGTTTGACCACCGCTCTCGCCGGGCCTCACAGGACTTGAGTGCAGAGAGAGTCTGACGACGTCGTTCGAGTTTGACCTCGGGAGCTCTGCGACTGGCACCCCTGAAGACATGACCGTTATTGTTCCGGCCGCAAGTTGCGACAATCGTGGAGGTATGAGTGAGCAGTTTCCTGGATTTCTTCTGGTTGATGCTGTGGTTCTTCTTGTGGGT
>JBAVPF010000195.1:0-2242 GCA_049692815.1 Acidimicrobiia bacterium | reverse complement strand
GTGACGAGCCGGCCCGGATCCTCAGAGGGGGTGAGGAATGATCCCCACCGACGACAAACCCACCGGGCCGACGATCGTCTGCGACAACCTCGTCAAGATCTACAAGATCGCCGATCTCGAGGTCGTCGCCCTCCAGGGTCTCGACCTGACGGTCGACGCGGGTGAGTTCATCGCGATCGTGGGCGCCTCGGGAAGCGGCAAGTCGACACTGCTCAACATCCTCGGCGGGCTGGACACACCGTCGGCAGGTGGGGTCTCGGTCTCCGGCTTCGACCTGCTCAACCTGAGTGGGAGCCAGCGAACCTTCTACAGGCGCCGAACCATCGGCTTCGTCTGGCAGCAGACAGCCCGCAACCTGCTTCCCTACCTGACCGCCCTGGAGAACGTGGAGATGCCGATGAGCCTCGACGGTGGGAAGCGGCGCTATCGCCGACATCGGGCGATGGAGTTGCTGAACCTGGTTGGTCTGTCGGATCGCCGCGATCACAAGCCGGCACAGCTGTCGGGCGGAGAGCAGCAGCGAGTCGCCATAGCCACCGCCATCGCCAACTCCCCTCGGGTGCTCTTCGCCGACGAGCCAACCGGTGAGCTCGACACCACGACGTCGTCGGAGATATTCGAGGTTCTCCGCGATGTGAACACCCAGAGCGGAGTGACGATCGTCGTGGTCACCCACGACCCCCTCGTCGCCGAGCACGTCAACCGGACCGTTGCCATCAGAGACGGGCGCACCAGCAGCGAGGTTCTCCGACGCACTGAGATCGACTCCGAGGGCGGTCGGCGCACGATCGCAGAGGAGTTCGCCGTCCTCGACAGGGTGGGGAGACTTCAACTCCCCCACGAATACGTGGATGCCCTGGACCTGGAGAGGAGGGTCAGGCTCACCCTCGACCCCGATCACATCAATGTCTGGCCGGATGGGAGTGACGCTGGTGACGACGAGACCTGAGAGCGCCCGGTCGCCGGCTCTGCTCAGCGCCTCCAATCTGGGCCGCACGTACACGACGGGCCCGAGCGAGGTGGAAGCGGTCAAGCACCTGAGCCTCGAAGTGGACAGTGGCTCCTTCGTGGTGATCCGGGGACGGTCCGGAAGTGGGAAGACGACCCTGCTCAACATGTTGGGCGGCTTGGATCGACCCACGACCGGGACGGTCCTGGTTGATGGGGAGGACGTGTCGGCAATGGACGAGCCAACGCTGGCCGCCACCCGGAAGAGCAAGATCGGGTTCATCTTCCAGGCGTTCGGCCTCATACCGATCCTCACCGCCACCGAGAACGTCGAGATACCTCTACGTCTGGTGAAAGCGCCCACCACGGCGCGACGGGCCCGTTCCCGGGAGCTGCTCGACCTCGTGGGTCTGGCAGACCGTGCCGGGCACCGCCCGCACGAGTTGTCCGGCGGTGAGCAGCAACGAGTGGCCATAGCCAGAGCGCTGGCCAACAAGCCCATGCTCCTGCTGGCCGATGAGCCGACCGGTCAACTCGACTCGAGGACCGGGAAGACCATCATCGACCTCCTCAGCGCGCTGGTTCACTCGGAGAGACTCGCCGCCATCGTCGCCACACACGACCCGGCGCCACTTGCCATCGCCGACCGGGTGATCGAGATCAGCGACGGCGAGGTCGTGTACGACTCTGCGCGGTGACTCGGCGCAGTTCCGCCAACTCGGCGAGTGCTGCCCGCGCCGGTCGTCCCGGGTGAGGCGCTCAGTTGTAGTGGCGGACCTGATCCCGGATGTCGGCGAGTTGACCGGACGGCTCGATACCGAGGCACAGCGGCTGGCCAAAGGGACGAGCGGAGGCTGATCCACGTAGTCCCAGTCGAGACCGCGACCGGCCACCATGAAGTACAGCTCATCGCGATGACTGCTGTATCGGGCCGACACGGCGACGAGCAGGGCCGCGGCCCCGGCGGCACTCACCCACACGCCGGGTGCCAGTCTCCTCGTCTTTGTGCTCATCAGGCGGCCGATTCAAGCCAGGGTGCCCACCGGATGAGGTCATCATCTGGTGTCTTGTCGACAAACCCGGAGGAGTTGTCCACAGATGGGGCTATTGGCCCATGGTCAGATGCCCGTTCCTTGTGGAACGATCCATGAATGGCGGAACTTGCTTTGGGAGGCATAGAACTTGCGATCCGACACCGTGTCCGCCCCGGCGAGTGCGCTCACGGCACCGTGCTGACCGTCTCCGCCGCCGGTGTCGAACGGTCGATCTGCGAGACGTGTGGGCATATCAGCGT
>JBAVPF010000194.1:0-6451 GCA_049692815.1 Acidimicrobiia bacterium | reverse complement strand
CGTAGATATCGCGTCGAGAGACGCCCGACTCGTCGGCCACCTGTCGCGCCACCTCACGCACGCTCTCGCCCGAGCCCACCATTGACCGGGCCCGCTGCAGAGCAGCCTCCAGCGACGGTGGCTCCGGGTCCTGGGGACCGAGGACCAGGGTCACCTCACCTTTGACCTCCTCGGGGTACCGCCGGACCGCGTCGTCCAGGCTCCCCACCCAACACTCCTCGTGCAGCTTGGTCAGCTCACGAGTCAGGGCCACCAGCCTCGCCCCTCCACATGCGTCCCTGAGGTCGGACAGATCGGATGGGAGACGCTTCGGGCTGGCGAAGATCACCACCGGGCGCTGCTCACCGGCGAGCGCGGCGAGACGTCCCGATCTCTCTCCGCCGCGACGAGGAAGAAACCCCTCGAACACGAAACGGTCACCTCCGAAGCCGGAGAGGGCGATTGCCGCCGTCACCGCAGACGGGCCGGGCACGACGCTCACTGCCAGCCCGGCAGCGCGCACGGCCCGCACCGCGGCCGCTCCCGGATCGGACACCGTCGGCATCCCGGCGTCAGAGACGAGGGCGACCGTCTCCCCCCTCCTCACCGCCTCGACCAGCTGCTCGGTCCGCACCATCTCGTTGCCGGTGAACAACGAGACGACCGGCGTGGAGATCACCAGATGTCTGAGCAGTATCGAGGTGCGTCTGGTGTCCTCGGCGTAGATGACGTCGGCCGATGACAGAGTGTTGCGCAGCCGCTCGGAGATATCACCGAGGTTGCCGATGGGAGTTGCGCATACGACTAGTCGACCGTGTGGCACGGAGGCGACGCTAGTGAGAAGCGGTCAGCCGAGCCCCACGGCGGATCGGATGGCCTCCCCGACCTCGGGCACGTCGGAAGCGATGAAGTAGAGCGATCCGCCGAGACGATCGACTGAGGCGAAGTGGTCCTCGGGGTAGGCGTCGCCGACGAATGAGAGCAAGGCGGTCTCCAGCTCGTTGACGTCGGTGGCGGTGTCTCCCTCGTAGACGATCATCATGGCGGCGTTCTCGCCGTCGAACCACTGGTGGTAGGTATCGCCTCCCCACCCGTCGGCGGCCCTGGCCATGGTCGACGCCTCCGAGCCCTGGTTGAGCATGATGCGGAACCCCTCTTCTCCCCAGGTCGAGGTGCGCTCGAGCGTGTAGCCCGGCACGTCGACGTCGGGAATGTCCACCTGGACGGGGAGATCACGCATGTAATCGCTCGGGGTGATCACCTGCTCGGAGGAGCCGGGCAGGTCGACGAGCTGCGAGTATGCGTCGTTGACGGCCTTCCAGCCACCGCCGGCATGGATGTCCTGGACGAACGCAAGCCCGGTGTCATAGGGGAAGAGAAGCGACTCCTGGAGGAACCGTGGCGACGCATCCAGAGTAGAGCTGTCGATGTCCAGCGACTCGGCGACGAACTCCCCAAGCTCACGTTGGCTGAGCGTCCGTATCCACTGGACCTCCGCCATCGTGGCGTCACCCTCGATCAGGGCCTGGTAAGCCGTCGCCTCATCCAGCCTCTCCTCGTCGAGCATCTGCTCATAGGCGGGGTGGAAGGAGAAATGCTGGTCGGTGATGGCATGGACCATCTCGTGGACAAGGGTGGCGCGCTGAATCACCGAGAAACCGTCTTCCCGGGCGGGGACGACTATCTCGCCGGTCTCACCGTCGTAGAACCCGGCAACCTGCTCGCCATAGAGGTCGAGCACTATCTGCTTGAAGTCCGCCTCCTCGGCCAGCAGGCCCAGCATCTTGTAGAGGGCCTCGTCCGCTGGGAAGTCCTCCGTCTCTTTGACGATCTCGGCGCGGACCCGATCCTCCAACTCGGACTCACTCACGACCGTGATGACGGGAGGGCTGATGAACGGGAGCCCACGTACCTGCTGGGCATCCCTGATGATCTGCTCGAGCTGGGCCTTGACCTCGTCGCTTATGCCGGTGACTCCGGAGAGGTCTGGGGTGGTGGTGGTCACCGGGGGCAGGCTGGTGGTCGTCGACGCCACCGCGGACGAGGTGGTGGTCACATCGACCTGGGTCGTCGTCACGCCCGGCTCCGTGGTCGTGGTCGAGGCGCTGCTGGTGGTGCAGGCCGATACGACGAGCAAAAGCGCCATCACGAGAAGGGTTCGGCGGGACATTTCGGTCAGATTATCGGCGCGACGTCGCTAGACCTTTCGGCTCCGTCCCGGGACGGATGCAGCTCAGCCCCAGATGCGCTCGGCCGTACTCGTCACCAGCCGGAGCTTCGCCCACTGCTCCTCTTCGGTGAGCTTGTTCCCTTCCATGGTGCTGGCAAAACCGCATTGGGGGCTGAGGCATGTCTGGCTCATCTCGACGTATTGGGAGGCGTCGTCTATTCGGCTCATGAGATCGTCGACGGGCTCCAACTCGGGCGTCTTGGAGGTCACCAGCCCGAGCACCACCGTCTTGTCCGACGGTACGAATCGAAGCGGGGCGAAGTCACCCGATCTCTCGTCGTCGTACTCCAGGAAGTAGGCGTCGACGGCCAGCTCGTTGAACAGCACTTCTGCCACCGGCTCGTATCCACCGGAGGCGAAGAAGGTCGACTTGTAATTGCCCCGGCAGAGATGGACCGCCGTCGTCATGTCGTCGGGGACGTCCCTGATGGCCGCGTTGATCAGCGCCGCGTAAGTGCGGGGCAGCTCGTCGGGGTCGTCACCGCGATCGACGGCGCCCTGCCGCATCCTGGGATCGCACAGGTAGGCCAGGTTGGTGTCATCGAGCTGTATGTAGCGGCAGCCGGCGGCGTAGAGGTGGGCGATCTCGTCGCGATACGCCTGGGCAAGGTCCTCGAAGAACACGTCCAGGTCGGGGTATGACTCGATGTCGATGCCCGCTCGCCCACCACGAAAATGGGCCATCGTCGGAGACGGGATGCACACCTTGGGTTGACGATCGGTGCGGGCCGAAACGAACTCGTAGTCGGCCACCTGGATGTCGTGGTCGTGGGCGAGCTTCCCGGTCACCGTCACCCGCGGCGGGGCAAATCCGACGCGGTCCTCGGAATCCGAGCTGGAGGCGATCATCCCCGTCACCGTGACCCCGGCAAGCTGCTGGAGGAAGTCGAGATGGAAGTAGGCCCGCCTGTATTCACCGTCGGTGATGCTCTGGATGCCCGTCGCCTCCAGCTTGGGGATCATCTCGGCGATCGCGGCATCCTCCACCTCGCGAAGGTTGGCTTGCGTCATCTCCCCCATGGCCACTTTGTCCCTGGCCTCGAAGATCTGCGGTGGGCGGAGCAGCGAGCCGACATGATCTGCCCGGAAAGGCGGGTTGAGCTTGGGCTGGGACAAGATCCCTCCTGGTGTATGTGATCGGCTGAAGTTAACGCGTCGGTGAGTTCAAGACGACACGGCGCGTCGGGGACGATTCCCGGTCAGATGGACCGCGGCCAGCACCACACCCGCCACGAACAACCCGGGGCCGAGGGCCGGGACTCCGCGAGCCTCGGCGACGATCCCCAGGGCCCACGGGATGGTGGCCGCCCCGAGGCTGGCGGCCGCCAGCTGGTACCCGATCGAGCTGGTGGACCGCTCCCGCCCTATGCGGCCGGGAGTCAACGAGACGAGCGTGGGAAATATCGCCGCCAAACCGAGCCCGGCGATGGGGAGGCCGGCGAATCCGAAGCCACCCGGGTCGAGCCAGAGGATGAGAAGCCCGGTCAGCGCCGTAACGATGCTGCCGTTGAGGATCGAAGAGGCGCTCAGCCCATTCCCGATCACCCCGAAACCGAGCCGGCCGATCGTCAGCCCTCCCCAATAGGTGGCCACCCAGATGCCCGCAGGGCCGGTGGCCATCCCCCTGGCCTCGGTCAGCAAGGTGAATGCCCATTGCCCGGCGGCGACCTCGACTCCGGTGTAAAGGAAGAAGAGGACGATCATCAGCCACATCGACCCGGCGGGCGACTCGAGACCTCCTCCGACGTCGTCGGCCTGATCCTCCGCCCAATTGTGGCGGGTCGCCCACACCGCGGCCAGCACCAGCAGTTGGAGGATGGCCACCAACCCGTAGCCACCTCTCCAGAGAAGACCCGACGCGAGACTCGCGGTGATGACGAGAGGGCCCAGGGTCGCCCCGATCCCATACGCCCCGTGGAGCAGGTTGATTGAGCGGAGATCGAACGACAGCGCGGCATGGGCATTGAGGCCGGTGTCGGTCAGACCTCCACCCAGCCCCATGGAGAGAGCGGCCCCGGCCACGAGTGGCCATCCCCGGGCAAGCGACACTCCGGCGAGGCCGAGACAAATGAGCGACGATCCCAGAGTCAGCAACGCCCCCGTCCCGGTGCGACGGTAGGCCCACCCGTAGGCGCCACTCGCGACGAGATAACCGGTGCTGCTGAAGGCGAGCAGCAAACCGAGGTCCGAGATGGGGCGATCGAATTGACCCCGCATCGAAGGCCATGCCACCCCCAGAGACTCGTGAGCCATACCCAGCACGATGAAGGCGAAGAGGGCGACGCCGAGCACACCGGGGGCGGGACGGGCAGAGAGCGGCCTTGTCACCCGGGAACTATGGCGCGTGCGTGCCCTCGCCGCGAGTCGGTAGCTTCGAGTTGATGGAGAACGTGTATGCAGACGATTGGGACGCCTCCCAGGAACGGGAGGGATTCCGCTGGGACAGGATGAGACTGGCGAAGAGGCTGGGCGGACAGATGCTCGGTGCCAGCGTCTACCTCTTGGGACCCGGCCAGAAGTCGTTCCCGTACCACTACCACCATGCCAACGAAGAGATGCTCATCGTCCTCGAGGGTCAGGTGACGGTGCGCACTCCCGGGGGCGAGGAGCGTGCCGTCCGCGGTGATGCCCTGATCTTCAACAGGGGCGAGTCGGGCGCTCATCAGGTGATCAACGATGCCGAGAACGACGCCCGGATACTCATGATGTCGACCATGGTCGACCCGGACATCGCCGAGTACCCCGACTCGGGCAATATCGGGGTGTTCGCACGGCGGGCGCCAGGGGCCTCTGGAGGGCTGGCACGCTTTCTCGACGGGTCCGCCGAGGCCGACTACTTCAAAGACAGCTAGGACGCGGATCGCTTCGCGTAGAGCCTGTTCGATAGGCTTCGACGCCGAAGAGGAGGAGACGATCCCCGACACACCTTCGCCACTGTCATCCGAGTACGACGATCCAACCAGATCCGGGACACCCGCCGGTGAGGAGAACTACACCCGCTCGGGCCGTCTGAAGAAGAAGTACTACGAGGCAGAGCTCGCCCGACTCCAGGAAGAGCTGGTCAAACTCCAATACTGGGTGGTCGAGAAGGGACTGCGGGTCCTGGTCATCTTCGAGGGAAGAGGCTCGGCGGGCAAAGGCGGCGTGATCAAGAGGATCTCCGAGCGGACCAGCCCGAGAATCGTCCGCACCGAGGCCTTGCCCAAGCCGACGGAGAGAGAGCAGAGCCAGTGGTACTTCCAGCGCTACGTCGAGTACCTGCCCTCCGCCGGCGAGATCGTTCTCTTCGACCGCAGTTGGTACAACCGCTCGAACGTGGAATGGGTGATGGGCTTCTGCACCCCCGAGCAGCACCAGGAGTTCCTGCGCAGCTGTCCCGAGTTCGAGCGGATGCTGGTCCGGTCGGGCATCCACCTGCTCAAGTACTGGTTCTCGGTGAGCTGGGAGGAGCAGAGGAGGCGATTCGAGTCACGCAACGAAGAGCCCCTGAAACGCTGGAAGCTGTCGGACATGGACCTCCAGGAGCATCGGCTCTACGTCAAGTACTCCGAAGCCAAGGACATCACCTTTCAGTACACCGACATCAAGCAGGCGCCCTGGTACGTGGTCCCCTCAGACGACAAGCGAAGCGCCCGCCTCAACTGCATCAGCCACATCCTCTCCCAATTCGACTACGCCGATGTCGTGCCTGACCCGGTGACACTTCCCGAGCGGGAGGACATTCCCTACATCAGGCCTCCGATGTCGGAACAGACCTTCGTCCCCCAGATCTACTGACACGCCCGGACCTATCACGCCGTGGTTGCTTCGAACCTCCGAATCCGAAGGAACCGGGCCGAGTTACGCCTGGTTCATGACGGACCGAATCCCCCGCACCGCCTGCTTGATTCGATGCTGATTCTCCACCAGGGCGAAGCGGACATAGCCCTCGCCGGATGGCCCGAAGCCTATCCCTGGGCTGACCGCCACCTTGGCCTCCTTGAGGAGATGGATGGCGAAGTCGAGTGAGCCGAGGCCCGAGTAGGACTCGGGGATCGACGCCCAGACGAACATGGTCCCCTTGGGGGCCTCGATCTCCCATCCCGCCCGGTTGAGCCCATTGATCAGGCTGTTTCGCCGAGCCTCATAGATGCCGTTGACTTCCTCGATGTAGGAGTCCCCCTCGTTGAGGGCGATGATTGCCGCGATCTGGATGGGCTGGAAGGTCCCGTAGTCCAGATACGACTTGAGCTTGCCCAGGGC
>JBAVPF010000193.1:0-17163 GCA_049692815.1 Acidimicrobiia bacterium | reverse complement strand
GGCACTCTTGAATCTGGACGCCGGTGATCTCGACTCGGCGGAGAGGGCCGTCGGGATGGCCGAATCGGTCTGTCAGGCCGCAGGCCTGGAGGAGCTAGGAGTCGACCTCACCTCGATCCGCGGTCTGCTGGCGCTTCGATCCGGTGATATCAGGTCTGCTCTCGATCTCACCCGCTCGGCGATAGAGCGCCTCACCCCTGGAGTGGAGAGGCCCTACCTCATCCACCACCGTCACGCCCTGGCCGCGGAAGCCGCCGGTGAGCACGACGAGGCACGGTCGGCATGGGTGAAGGCCGAGTCGATTCTGCGGCGGGCCCTCACCGGGCTCGATCCCGCACAAATGGACCATGCCCTGACGGCGGTCCCCGAGCACCGTGAAATCGTCGCCAGGGCAGCACATCTCACCCCGACCACCATGGAGGTGCAGCTGCCCCTGGCGGGGACACCCACCGGCCGGCCGCTCCAGCCCGAGGAGTTGTGCCTGGTCACATGGACCGTGGAGCACCCCGACGACACCCGCATCGAATCCCAGGTGGAACGGAGAAGAACACGTCTGGTGCGTCTCCTCGCAGAGGCCGAGTCGAGTGGGGCCACTCCCACCACGGAACACCTCGCCCGGGCGCTCGACGTGAGCGCATCCACGGTGCGTCGTGACTTGAAGACTCTCCGTGACCAAGGTCACCACGCCATGACCAGGGGCCAGCAGCGACAGGTGTCGTGACGGAAGGTGACGGAAAACCTTCTCTTCGACTGAGACAGTTGAAAGACGGCCATCACCGATAGTCGCACCGACAGCAAGTACCGGGCGACTAGGAGGTCCCAAATGCGTCGTCGTCTCACCGTCTTCATCGTTGCTCTTCTGAGCGCGCTCGCCATCGCTGCACCTGCGCTGGCTTCTGTTTCGAATATGTCATAGGCCTGGCCTCGCCCGGCCCGGAGGAAGAAGGAGCTGGAAACCATTGCGGGGGACCAGCTCCTCTTCCATATGGTCACAGGTGGGTGGATAATCAACGAGAAGACCTTGAGTGAATCACAGATAGCCAGCACGTACCTGGAGGTTCTCTCCGCTCTGCCGGAGACGATCGTCCAGGTGGGTGGTGCCCGTGAGATCGTCCAGGTGAACAGGCCGGAGTCACCGGTCTTCCATCGCAGGGCGAACGTCGGGGACAACATCGCCGAGGTCGTGGTACCCGAAGCCGTCGAGGCAATCGTCGGAATGATCACCAACGCCGAGCAAACGGGCGGGGCCCTCGCCGAGTACCGATCGGGAAGCGACCTCTACCGGGTCACCGCCAAACCCCTGGCATCGGCTCCTGTCACGCTCTTGGTCTTCAAGAACATCACAGGGATTCGCAGCGCCGGCCAGACCATCGTCGATCTCGTACGTGACAGGAGCGCCTTCCTGGCCGCTGTCAGCCACGAGTTACGCACGCCACTCACCGCGGTGGTCGGGTACGCCAATCTTCTGTCAGACGACTCAGAGCTCGATGATGAGACCCGGGCGGCCATGGTTCGGCACATGGCCGACCAAGCGTGGGACCTCGCCGGGATCGTCGAGGACCTTCTCACCGTCGCCAGCGCCGAGCTCGGTGAGCTTCACATGGCAAAGGTCGGTGTCGACTTGGGGGCGAACGTCGCACAGGTCACCGAATCGATGGGGTGGCGCGCCGACACGATCAGCCTCACCCAAGAATCCTCCGTGGTCGGGATCGGGGACCCCGCTCGTTTCCGGCAAGTGATCAGAAACCTGCTGAGCAATGCCATAGCACACGGAGCCGAGCCGGTGAGCCTGACCATCACCGTGGAGGATGGGGAAGCGGTGCTCTTGGTCGAGGACAGCGGTGAAGGCGTCAGTGAAGAACTTGCCGAGCTGATCCTCGGCAATGCATCGGACGGCGGGCCATCGAGTCCAGGCACGCTCGGTCTGGGGCTGTGGATATCCCAGGAGATGACGCGTCTCATGGGTGGCAGCCTCACCTACGAGAGAGCCGACGGGCACACGATTTTCCGAGCCGCCATACCCCTCCTCTGACGGCTCGCATCTTTCAGTCGGGCGCTCACTGAGCCTCCCACGGACCTCAGGCCAACAAACAGGCGGGCGCCCGACTGAAGAACTCCATCAATTGCCTGTTTCCTTCTTCCCGATCCGGATATAGCCTGTTCGTCGGTCGGGCTGGGTCTGAACGAGTGGAGCACAGATGACATCGTTCGACGCAAGACTCCGGGTAGTCGGTCAGTCCGGCCTCCCCCTGGGTGTCGAAGTAGACCTGACCGGGGATCACATGATCGTCACGACCGCGGGCGAGCCCCTCGCCGAGTGGGTGTGGGATGAGATCAGGATCTCGGCCTCCCCGGACGGGTATCACATCAGGGCCGAAGGCGAGGAGATCGTTCTAAACGTCACCGAGGGAGCCCGCTTCGCCTCCGAACTGGGGCGCTGGACCGGGAACCGCTGACAACATCGTCATCTCGTCGCTCGGGGTCATAGCATCCCCGAAATGCCTTACGACCCTCGTCTCGCCGACGACGTCAGAGCTCACCTTGGAAACCGTCCGGACATCACCGAGCGCGAGATGTTCGGAGGCATCGCCTTCATGGTCAACGGCAACATGGCTGTCGGAGTGTCCGGTGGGGAGCTGATGGTTCGTGTCGGGAAGGAAGACCACGAAGAAGCGCTGTCACACCCGGGCACCCGCACCTTCGACATGGGCGCAAGGCCGATGCAGGGCTGGGTGATGGTGAGCGGCGAGGGCCTGGCCGGGGATGCCGATCTGGCCGTCTGGATGGACCGGGGCCTCGACCACGCCGAGACACTTCCGGCGAAGTAGGCCGATCGTGCGCGCCATGACGGATGAAGAGATCTCAGAGCGTCTGGCCGGCCCCCATCAGGGGGTCCTCTCCTTGAGCAGGGAGGATCGCGGGCCGATCGCAGTGCCGATGTCCTGCGTCTACCGCGACGAGCGATTCCGGATGATCGCCTCCCCGCGCTCGGAACACGGAAGGCTGATGCAGACCAGGGGCCGGGCGACGCCGACGATCCACCACGACGCGGTGGCACCTCACCGAGTCGAGCAGTGGTATGTGACCCCCGAGGGAAGTGTCGAGTTCGTCGATGACGACCCGGCACCGCTGCTGCGAGAGATACTGGCCAAGGACCGGGGCGCCGACCGGGCTGACGAGTGGACGGAGCAGTCATTACCCGCGGTGACGACCGTCGCCGTACTGGTCCCACGGCGCCTCGCCGGCTATGTGGGCGTGACCAGACTGCCGTAGCAGATCGTCGAGCAACCGCCTCCTGCGAGAATGAACGTATGGCCGAATGGGTTTACTTCATCCATCCCCCACGTGAGAACTTCGCCGAGACCATGACCGATGAGGAAAACGAGGTCTGGGCCCTTCACTTCGAACGATATGAGCAGATGCTCGCCGAGGGGTCTCTCATCCTCGCCGGCCCGACCCTGGGAACGATCAACACCGGCATCTTCATCTTCGAGGCTCCGGATGAGGAGGCTGCGCGACGGATCATGACCGAGGACCCGGTCATCGCCGGGGGATATGCCCGGGGGGAACTACGCCAATTCCGGGTCTCTCTCATGAGAGGACGCGACTAGACGCCCCTCCAATCCGCCAGTGCCGCGATCAATCCCCTTCGGTCGACCTGAAGAGATCGGCGGCCTCGGTCTCGGCTGCCAATGCATCGAGATCGCCGGCAACCGGCTCGTGGTCCCAGACCTTGAGACCCTTCAACAGATGGGAGTATCTCTCTATCTGTTCGGGGGGAACGGCCACTCTGATGGGCACGTCAGAGCGAAGAGCCGTCTTGTATTTCTCCAGTATCTCCCGATGCTCTGCTCGATCCAGGTCGAACTCGAACACGATGCCGTGCGCATCCTCGGCGAGAGGACATCCCATCCCGGTCAGGAGTGGGCACACCTCGTGGGCGGGACCATGACAGACTTCGACGGGATGGCCGAGGTCCTCGAGGAAGTGGCTGTCGACGGGCAGGTCCCCCTTGGGGAGGTCGAAGAGGATGTAGCTTCCTGACGCCATTTCCGGTCTCCTTGTCGATTCCAGGATCGGTGGTGGCACCAGCACAGAGAAGGGCACAAAGTCCCTATGTGGTCAACGACCGCGCCCACGGCACACTCCGGGACGGGGTTGAGCCCGATGTTCCCAGCAGCAGTCAGTGGTCGCTGGTGAGCAGTTCCTCGAGGCTCGCCGTGACCAAATAGAGACCCGAGGCCGCCACCCTCGCCTCGCCGTCGACCGAGAGCTCACCGGACAAGAGGAGCCGCCGACCGCGGCGTTCATCGACCCTGGCGGAGACGACGATCGTCTCGTGCACATGAACGGGTTTCCGGTAGCGAAGCTCCATCGTCCCCGTGACCGTCATCACCTCCTCCAGGAGGATGCCGGTCCAGACGAGGATCTCATCCAGCGCGGTGGCGGCCACTCCCCCGTGGAGCGTCGTCCCGGCACCGCGATAGTGGGCTCGGGGGGTGAATCGAGCGCTGACCCTCCCGTCTTCCAGGCCGAAATCGTCGAGATGCAGGCCAATCGGGTTGTCCCTTCCACAGGCGAAGCAACCGTCGTCGTAATGACGTCTGATCGAATCGACCAGGGATGAGAGGTCCCGATCCATCAGGGCAAGGTACCGGGCGGACTGTCGGGTGACCAACCCTCGCGACCCATGCGAAGGGGGTAGCGTCGGCCGGAGGGGTGCCCGAGCTTCACTTCACCTTTCGACCCCCACCCTCCCCGGCCCGGCCCGGCTTCCACCTCCTATGTGCAATGAACACGCCTATATCGTGTTCATTGCACATAGGAACGACCAGGCAGTGACAACAGAAGGAGAGTCGGCGACGAGCTGCTCAAACAACTGCCAGACCGGAGCGTGGTGACCGTCGCCGTCGACACCGGGCTGAAATACATGACCGGCGACCTCTTCGCCGTCTCACATCATCGACCCTTGTCCCGCTCGCTGAGCGACCGGGTATCAGGCCAGGACGCCGGTCCGGGGCTTCGCTATCGAGCGATTGGCCAACGCAATCGATCTGGCAGTCCCGTCGGCCAGTACCACTACTTCCGAGCGCCCGACCCTCTCGCAGACCCAGTCCCAATGGAGAGTTACCCACTCCCCTGGCCTCAATGCGGGCCCCAACCATCGAGCCTGCTCTTCGGCCGGCTCACCGAGCGACAGTCGCTCACCATCGAACTCCAGCGGCTGTGACAGGACTGTCACGGTTTCTCCGTGGCCTTCGACGACCTGACCCCAGCGGATCCGACAACTCTGAAGGATCCGCAGCGGCTCATTGGTCATGCCGGAGCGCATCAGACCCACCCAGGGGTAGACGCCGAACACATGGAAGGCGTGATCCGGCTTCCCTCCGGCACCGAGGGCCTCACCGATCTCATCCCACGAGGAACCGGCTCGTTCTGCGAAACGACCACGGAGAGACTTGGCGATCGTCGCCGTGGGGATCCTGTTCAGCAGGCTCCCTCCCAGCCAATAGGCGCTCACGACCCGGTCGTCCAGCGGATCCAGACCGAAGTTCGACCCGATCAGATCGAGGTAGGGCCATGCGCCCTCGAACTCCTTGATCAACCCGACGAGGCCGGGATCGACGATCCCGGCCCGCTGGTAGTCGGCCAGGGCTCCATGGTCGTCAGGACCGCAGTAGCCAAGCGCGTTTGGCGGGTAGGCGTAACTGAGGAATCGGATCGCCCCTGACGTCATTGCGGGACAGCCGTCCTTCGATTGCCCATCATGGTCCGGATCAGGACGAGGGCTGCGCCCGCCGCCACCAGCCCGAGACCCCATGCACCGTCGATCGCGGCCACGCCGGTCGCCGCCGATTGAAGTGCTGCGGTGATGACGACGCTGAGAACCAGCACCGCCGTCACGTCGACCGCCGGAGCCCGGGCAAGAGCGAAGAACCACGTTCCGACGTAGCCACTCAAGATGAGGCCGGTGGCTGCCGCCCAGCCCCACTCGGTCCACCCGAGAGCGCCGAGACCGGAGAAGGCCCCGGTGACGAGACCCCAACCGGCCAGCACAACGAACCCGATCCCCATACGGGCCGAGCCCAAGGTGAGAGGCGACAGGTCTCGGAGGAGCTTCTTGGCCACGATCACCTCGATGGACCAGATGAGAGTGGCGGCCAGGATCATCACCTCGCCTGATCCCAGGGAGAGATCGTTGACCCCACCGGCGAGCATCAACTGCCCTCCGACGAGGAGACCCAGTGCAGCGACATGCCAAACCCCCAGCTTCTCCCGGAGGAACAGGACGGCCAGTATCCCGACCCAGATCAGAAGGCTCTTGTGGATCAGGGCTGCCTGAGTGGACACGGCACGTGCCAGACCTTCGAAGAAGAGCAAGAACGCCACACCACCCCCGAGGACACCGACCACTCCGAGACCGAGCCACTGGGCCCGATCCCTGGGACGGGTGATGCCGTCCTCGGATCTCCTCTTTGAGAAGAGCGTGAGGGCACCCAACAGCACCACTGCGGCGATCAGGTTCTTGGCGCCCGTATAGGCGGTGCTTGTCGCACCCGACGACGACCAAGCCTTCACGCCGTAGCTGTTGACGAAGATGGCGACGCCACTGATGATCGCTGTCAAGGAAGCCATCCACAGACCCCAGACCCGGGTCTTGGGAATGAGGGAAGGTCGTTTGCTCACGGGTTCTCCTTTCGAGGTGCTGCCGGGCTGAGATCGGCGCGGAGGGCAGCGGCATCGGCCGCTCTCCCCACGTCGAGGATCTCGACCGCGTAGCCGAGATTGACCAAGACCGAGTCCCCGACCTTGGCGTCGGGCGTGTACATCAGACAGACGGGCTCATCGTTGACCGTGGCCATGGGCAGCCCGCCTTCGTCCCATGTGCGCTCCACCGTCCCCAGGTCACCGAGACACATCAGGTTCCCCCCTCGGAGAGAGTCCAGGTCTCCAACTCGACTTCCGGCGCAGTCTTGATTACCAGGCCGTTGCCCGCGCAGGCAGGGCATTTCGACAGTTTGTCTCCTTCGTATTCCCTGCCGCATTCGAGGCAGACGAGAAGATGTGGCCTCGTGACCGCGTTGAGCGTGGCGCCCTCCAGCGGGGTGGAATGTGTGGCCGAGCTCCATGCTTGGGCCACTACGGCCGGATCGGTCTCCGGACCGATGGCGAGGGTGACCGAGGTCACCATGGCCTCGCCGACACGACCGAGGAGCTCCCATGCAGCCGAGCTGATCAGCGCCCTTTCATGCACGGGCCACCGTCCTCGTCGCAAAGCCGTCGAGTACTCGCCGGGCTGCGTCCACCATCTCGGCGAGCGCCCCCTCCGCCGTGCTCGTCAGCCCGTATCCGGTCTCCACCGACGCAGGGACCATTCCAACCGCGGCCAATTCGGAAGGTGTCACCCCCGCCAGGTCGGCTGCCGCCAGGATCTCGTTCACACCCAACTGATGCGCCGAATAGAGAAGCCTTGCCTCTCGTCGCAGGTCCTCTCCGCCGTAGACGACGATCGACCCTGGTGGGAGGTCCGAGTCGACCACGGCGTCGAGTATCAGAAGTGCGTCACGTCCTTCGATTGTCGGGAGCAAGCCAAGGCCCAGGGTCCCGCCGTCTACGACTTCGGTGTCGGTGAGATCCAGTTCGGCTATTCGACGGGAGGCGACCACGCCTACGCCCTCATCGGTGAATAGCTCGTTGCCGAGACCGAGTACCAGGACTCTCTCTCTCAAGGCTGATCCTCGGAGACGCTCTTGCGTCCGGTGAAGATCGAGGAGATGATCCCGGTCCTCTCCGCACTATCCACCAGCACCGCCGAGTAGACGTGGTGGACGACGAAACCCCATGTCAGCCACATGATGAGATGGTGAATCAGGCGGACGGCAGGGATCGACCCAAGACTGAACACCCAGCCGGTCAACGACGACACCACTCCCCCGGGCTCGTCGAGGCCATGTAGTGCCAGGCCGAGGATTATCTGCACCAGGAACATGATGTAGAGCACCATGTAGGTCAGGCCGGCCAGCGGGTTGTGCCCGATCTCCCCTGGCGGGTCGCGTCTCAGGAACAGGTAGTACTTGAGTGCCTCACGCCCGCCACGACGACGCTCACGGTCGCGCGGGATGAATTGATCCCACCGCGACCACTGATTCCCGGTGAAGGCCCAGATGATCCGGGCCACCACGGCGGCGATCATGATCCATGCCGCCAGCATGTGCACCGAACGCACCCAGCCCATCACGAACGCCGGGTCACTGCCCGTGAGCAAGAACGGCCTGCCTATATAGAAGCCGGTCACCGAGAGCACGATCACACAGAAGAAGATCACCCAATGGACGATCCGCACCGGCAGCTCCCAGACCCGCACCTCTCGTGCGGCGACCGACGGGGAGTCGGTGATTCCGGTCGCGCTCATTGCACCGTCACCTCCACGATCTCGTTGCCGTCCTTGTCCAGGATGTGGGCGGCACAGGCCATGCAGGGGTCGAACGAATGGACCGTCCGCAGAATCTCCAGCGGCTGATCCGGGTTGGCCATCGGCGTCCCCAGCAGCGCCGACTCATACGCCCCGCGTTGTCCGCCGGCGTCACGCGGCCCGGCGTTCCAAGTCGAGGGAACCACGATCTGGTAGTGATCGATCGATCCGTCGGCGATAGTCACCCAGTGGGACAGAGAGCCGCGCGGGGCCTCGTGCATCCCGAATCCCTCTGCACTCGCCGGCCAGGTCGAGGGATCCCACATCTCCCCGTTGTGCGTTTGGATGTCACCTCCGGCGATGTTGGCCGCAAGTTGGTCGAGCACCTCGAGTGAGTGCTCGGCGAGCACCTGTGACTCGATGGCCCGGGCGGCGGTCCTCCCCAACGTGGAGAAGAGGGCTTCGGGTCCCACCCCCAGAGTCGTCAGCACCGAGTTGACCAACTCGACCACGCGCTCGTGGCCTGACCCGTATGCCACCAGCATTCGTGCCAGTGGGCCAACCTCGACCGGTGTGTCGTCGTATCGAGGCGCCTTCAGCCAGCTGTACTTGTTGTCCGTGTCCAGGAAGTCGTACGGGGGCTGTGGACCCGTGTAGTTGGGGCTCGTCTCTCCGTCGAACGGGGCCAAGCCGCTGTCGTCTCCCGCCTCGTAGCTGTACCAGGAGTGGGCCACGTACTCGGTGATCTTGCTGGGGTCGAGCGGCACGACCGTGCCGAGGTTCTTGCCGAAGATGAGTCCTCGGGGAAGATAGAGGGCATCGGGATCGACACTCGGGTTCTGACCCCCCGACGGGAAGTCCCCGAATGACATGTAGTTCCCCAGACCCCCGCCGACGGCGGCCCAATCCGTGTAGAAGGGAGCGACCGCCAGCACGTCGGGTATGTATGCCTGGCTGACGAACCTGAGCCCGGTTTCCAGGATGGTGCGAAGCTGGCCCAGTGTTCCTGCGTTGATCGCGTTCTGGCTCTTCAGATCGATCGGCACCGCCATCCCGCCCACGAGGTATGTCTGCAGGTGGGGGTTCTTGCCACCGAGGATCGCATGGATCTTGATGTACTCCCTCTGGAAGTCCAGGGCGTCCAGATAGTGGCTCACCGCCATCAGGTTCGCTTCCGGGGGAAGCTTGTAGGCGGGGTGACCCCAGTACCCCTGGGCGAAGGGCCCCAGGCGGCCTCCGGCCACGAAGTTGGCGAGTCTCGCCTTCACCGCGGCGAAATGCCCCTCGCCCGAAATCGGGTAGTCCGAGATCGAGGCTGCCAGATCGGCCGTTGCCGCCGGATCGGCGTCGAGAGCCGACACGACGTCCACCCAATCGAGGGCATGGAGGTGATAGAAGTGAACGACGTGATCCTGGACGAACTGGCTCAGCGAGATCAGGTTCCTGACCAGCTGGGCGTTGAGGGGTGGGACGATGCCGAGGGCGTTCTCGACGGCCCTCACCGACGCCAGGGCGTGAACGGTGGTGCACACTCCACAGATCCGCTGGGCGAAGTACCAGGCGTCACGAGGGTCCCGGCCTTTCAGGATGGTCTCTATCCCGCGCCACATGGTCGATGAGGACCATGCGTCGGTGACGGATCCACCTTCGACCTCTGCCTCGATACGCAGATGACCCTCGATCCGCGTTATCGGATCGACTGCGATGCGTGTCATCCCTGATCACCTCTCTCCGAATGCTCCATGTCGGCCTCTGGCGCCTCGTCTCCCGGCCTGCTCTTGTGCTGAATGACCTTGGCCACGCCATGCGCTCCGAAACCCACCGCGGTGGCACCGACGATGGCCAGGCCAATCTGGTCGGCATTGGTGGTGACACCGAAACCGGGTGGCTTGGGCAGTCTCTCGTAGAACGGTGACATCGTGTCCCAGAAGTCCGCCTCCGAGCACCCGACACATCCGTGTCCGGCGCCGATTGGCCAGCTGGTGCCGTCGTTCCACCTGATCGAGGGGCAGTTGTGGAAGGTGCTCGGGCCCTTGCACCCCAACTTGTATAGACACCATCCCTTGCGATGGCCCTCGTCGCCCCATTCCAGGGCGAACTGCCCTGCGTCGAAATGAGCGCGTCGCTCACAGTTGTCGTGGATCCGCTGTCCGTATGCGAACAGCGGCCTGCCCTGTCCGTCGGTGGGCGGGAGGGCCCCAAACGTGAGGTAGTGAACCACCACGGCCAGCAGGTTGTCCACGTTCATGGGGCAGCCGGGGAGATTGATGATCGGTACCCCGGACACCACGTCGGGCACGCCACGAGCCCCCGTCGGGTTTGGCGATGCGGCCGGTATGCCACCGAAACTCGAGCACGTCCCGGTGTTGATGATCGCTGCCGCGCCGACGGCGGCCTCTTCGAGGTGTTGGAGCGCGGTTTTGCCCGCAATGGTGCAATAGACACCTCCGTCGGCAGTGGGGACCGAGCCCTCCACGACGACGATGTGACCGCCTCCTTCGATGGCGGCTTCCTTGGCGGCCTCCGCCTGATGTCCTGCGGCCGCCATGATCGTCTCGTGATAGTCGATCGAGAGGAGGTCGAGGACTATCTCCGCCACACCAGGATCGTGAGCGCGCAGGAACGACTCCGTGTTACCGGCGCAGTCCTGGAACTCGAGCCAGATGAGCGTCGGCTTGTCGCTGGCCTCCAGCGCTCGCGCGATCCGCTCGGAGAAGATCGAAGGTAGGGCCAGGGTGGCTGTGACGCCGGCGGAGAAGGCCAGGAAAGTGCGTCGAGTGATCCCCCGGGCTCCCAGCTTCTCGCCGAGAGTCTCCCTGGCGATGGTCGCGGTAGGCATATCCATCACTCCCGGTAGGTGGCGCCTCGAGTAGAGGCTTTGGGCCAACCCAACAACCATTCGTTCGCCTCCCATAGGGCAGAAAGTCCCTATTGGCCGCCAACTGCCAGCAACTACTTTCGAATTGATGAGTCTCGAAGCTCTTGTCCAATCAGTGGCGGGATATTTCGAGGGCCTGGCGCGGGGAGTATTCGACGGCGACCCGGCCTCCAATCAGAACCTGACAGTTGAGGTACTGGGTGCCTCCCGGGCACTCGACACACCCGTGATGATCGTCATCACGCCATGGACCGTGACGGGGATGGTGTTCCCACCCGACGGCCTGTTCCTAACCGGCCTGCGCATCGAGCACCGCCACTACCCGGTCCTGGCCAACGAGGTCGACGGGATCGGCCAGTACCACTCCGTGCTGTTGATACCCGACGTGTCCGACTACCGGGACCAATCCGCAGTCCGCGATGACTCCCTCGCACTCTTGCCCGGTCTGCTTCGGGCGGTCGAGCGCTGGCGGAACGAGAAGGTGGGGGTGGTCGATCCCGATCGAAGGGCCCTGGTCCGAGGTCTTGCCGGCCAGCGGGATCCGGACACGCCAGTCAACCCCTTTGGTGATCCGGATGAGCTCCCGCTCCCGAAGCCGGACGACTGATCCTGGGAGGCCACGGGCGGCAGGTACGGTCGTGTCGGCGCTGGCCTTCGTGCTCCTGTTCAGCGCGTGCGGAGGTACAACGTCGGTTCAGCCCGTCGACGCAGACCGTTTGGTGGAGCTCGGTGAGCAGCTCTTCCACTCGGAGGGCTGTGTCAATTGCCACGGCGAGATGGGTGAGGGTGTCACGGGGCCCGCGCTGAGAGATGGAAGCGTCGTCGTCACCTTCCCCGCCTGCGCCGACCAGCTGCGCTGGGTCTCACTCGGATCGGCACGATGGAAGCGTGACGTGGGCCCGAGCTACGGAGCCCAGTCGAAGCTGGTTACCGGGGGCATGCCCGGTTTCGGCTCCCGACTGGACGACGAGCAACTGGAGAGTGTGGTGACCTTCACCAGAGTCCGATTCGGCGGTCTCGAAGCCGCGGAGGCGGTGGCGGACTGCTTCGGATGACACCACTGTGATCGCCGATCCCGCGGCCTGGCCGCCGACTGATACGGTGGGGACACCGTCCATGGGAAGGTTCATGCGTGCCAGTAACCGATGATCTAGCCACATTGCGAGTGTCCGATCTCGATTTGGAGAGATACGTGACCGTCGACTCGACCGAGTCCGTAGCCCGAGCGGTACAGGCGATGCGCGAATCCGGGTATTCCTGTGCCTGCGTCGTAGACGACGGGCGGCTGGTCGGCGTCTTCACCCAACGCGACGTGCTGATGGGGGTGCTGGGCCGGCCACGTGTGTGCGGCCGGCCAATAACCGAGGAGATGACGAGGTTCCCACGCACGATGACGGCCGACCAAAGCGTCGCCGACGGGCTCGCCCTGATGACGGAGTGGTGGGTCAGGAGCGTGCCTGTGCTCGATGATGACGACCGGCTGCTGGGAACACTCTCCTGGTACACGGTCATGAGCTTGATGGCAGACCTTCTCGAGCGCACCCAGTCCCACGAGGAGACTGAGCCCGGCCCCGAGCACGGGCTGGCATTCGTGGATTTCACAGGTCTCAACACGAGCACACCCGTGATCGTGGCCGAGACTGACACAGTCGACGTTGCAGTGCACCACATGAGGTCGAGGGCCATAGGTTCGGTTCTCGTCGTCGACGGGCGTGAGCAGCTGACGGGGATCCTCACCGAGTTCGACCTACTGGTGAAACTGGGCTGCACCGTGGACGACTTGTCGTCAGTCGAGGTTCGGGAAGCCATGAACTCCGAGGTCGTGTCCGTGTCGGCTCGCTCACCGATCGCCGACGCCATCCACGCAATGGCCGATCGAGGTTTCTCACACGCCCCAATCCTGGGCGAGTCCTCCCGACCTGTTGGTGTGGCCTCCTTCAGAGACCTGGCCACATACTTCGAGACCAGTCTCGAGTCAATGGTCTGATGCGTCGGTCACCAGGGGTGGATACGACCATCCCAGGTGAGAAAACTGCCATGGTCGTCGGGGGTCACCCCGTCGAGCAGGCGTTTGATCCCGTAGACGCTCTCGGCAACCGTCAGCGGGGCGGAGGCACCGCCCATGTCGGTCTTGACCCAGCCCGGGTGGATCACAACCGCGATGGCGCCTGCGTTGCGCCAGGCTTCGTTGTGTTCGCGGAACGCGTCGTTGAGCGCCGCCTTCGAGTCGCCGTAGTCGCCAAGACTCCCGCTGCGGCCACGACGGGCACCTCGCTGTGAGGTCATGATGGCGACAACGCCCCCGGGGCGCAGAAGGCCCGCGTCCAGCAGCGCCCCGACGGTGCGAATCGGCGCCACCGAATTCACTTCCATCATCTCGGACCTGGGGGCAGTCATGACTCCGGCGTTGTGGATGATCCTGTCCAGGGGCGGCTCCAATGCATCCACGAGGCCTGCGAGCTGGTCGCGGTCACGGACATCGAATTGATGCGCAATCAGATTGGGGTGATCGACTGGCGAGGCTCCGACCCGGGTGGTGGCGTGGACGGTCCAGCCGTCTGTGAGATGTGCTTCCACGAGCCCGAGGCCGATGCCCCTGCTTGCTCCGACGACCAACACACTCCGCACCCGAAAGACAGTATCGACCCGCCGAAGGTCATGGAACTTGGCATATGGGGCGACCAGGCGCTCCCGAACGAGTCCTAGCCTGCGTTGACCCTGATCGCAGCCCAGATCTTCTCGGGTGTCAACGGCATGTCGAGATCGCGGACCCCGTACGGGGCCAGGGCGTCGATGACCGCGTTGACGATGGCCGGGGTCGACCCGATGGTGCCGGCCTCACCGATGCCTTTGGCTCCCAGGGGGTTCTCCGGGGTCGGCGTCTCCGTGTGCCTCACCGTGAAGGACGGGAGTGTCGACGCCGTGGGGATCAGGTAGGTCGTGAGATTGCCGGTCATGGGATAGCCCTCGTCGTATCTGAACCGCTCGTAGAGGGCCTGGCCGACTCCCTGGGCTACCCCGCCGTGCACCTGGCCGTCGAGGACCAGTCGGTTGAAGATCGTGCCGGCGTCGTCGCACGCCGTGTGCTCCAGCAGGCGGACATCACCCGTCTCGGTGTCGACCTCGACGACAGAGACATGGGTCCCGAAGGGGAAGGTCGCCTCTCCCTGTTCCCAGATCTCCTCGCCCCGCAGCCCCGGTTCCATGTCGAAGGGGAGGTTGCCGGGCTCCGCGGCAAGGGTTGCTATGTCTCCAAGGGACATCGCCGAGGATGGCAAACCTACGACCCCGATTCGGCCATCCTCGAACTGGACCACATCGTCGTGAGAAGCCTCGTGATAGAAGGCGTAGATCAACCTCGCCTTCTCCAGCACCCTCTCCCCCGCGACGAGGATCGTGGAGCCGGCGATCTGGAGCGACCTGGATCCCATGGTGCCTCCACCACGGGGAACCCGGTCGGTGTCACCCTGCACGAACCCGATCTTCTCCATCGGGATCTTCAGCATGGCGGACACGATCTGTGAGAAGGTCGTCTCGTGACTGTTTCCCGTGGAGACGGCGCCTGAGTAGACGGTGGCCGAGCCGTCGGGGTCGACCTCCACTGCCCCCCATTCCTCCCTGCCGGCAACCGCAGTGATCTCCACGTACGAGCTGACGCCTACTCCCAGTTGCCAGCGAGCGCCGTCCTGGCGGCGACGAGCTTGTTGGTCCCGTCGTTCCTGATATCGGCTGGCCTCGAGCGCGAGGTCGAGAGCAGCCTCGTAGTCACCTGAGTCGTAACGCTCACCGACGCTGGTGACATGTGGGAAGTCCTCCGAGGGAATGAAGTTGCGGCGACGCACCTCTGTGGGGTCGAGCCCCAACTCGGAGGCCAGACGATCCATGGCCCTCTCGAGGGCCATGGTCGCCTCGGGCCGGCCTGCACCGCGGTAGGCGGTCACCGGCGTCGTGTTGGTGACCACCGAGCGCCACAGATACTCGACCTTGGGGATGGCATATGGCCCGACAGCCATGCGTCGGCTGATCTCGGGGAGGTAGGCCCCGAACAGAGGATATGCGCCGGCATCCTGGGTCACCCTCATCGAGAGCCCGGTGATGACACCATCCCTCGTCGCACCCAGGCGGACCTCGCTGGTTTGGGCCCGGCCGTGGGTCATCGCGATCAGATTCTCGGTCCGGGTCTCCTCCCATCGGACGGCACGTCCGATGTCGAGTGCGATGGCGGCACACAAGGCTTGTTCGGCTGCAATGGCGATCTTCGCACCGAATCCACCGCCAACGTCCGGCACCTTGACATGTACGAGGGCTTCGTCGAGCCGGAGCACACCCGCCAGGGAACGGCGATGCCCGTGGGCCGACTGGGTGCCGACCCAGAACTCGATACCGCCGTCATCCTGTGGGATGGCGACCGCCCCGTTCGACTCGAGGGGAACCACGGCCAGACGACGATTGTCGACCGTGGTCTCCACAACGACCTCGGCGTCGGCGAGGACCGACTCGTCTGGATGCCCACGGTCGTATATGACGTTCGTGCCCAGCTCCGGGAACAAGAGCGGCGCATCCTCCGCCATGGCTGCGGCCGGCTCGGACACAGCGGGTAGCGGCTCGATCTCGGGCCATACCAGCTGGGCTGCGTCGGCCGCGGCGGAATGGGTCTCGGCCAAGACCACGGCCACGATGTCTCCGACAAAACGAACACGATCCGTGGCCATCGCGTGGCGTCGGGTGGGCTCGGGCGCGCCTGGTGCGCCGAGGGGAAGACTGTCGATGTCGAGGTCTCTCGCCCTGTAGACCCGAACCACTCCGGGCACCTCGAGAGCCGAGGTGACGTCCACCTCACCCACGAGACCGTGAGGGAGGGCCGATCGCACCGGAACCATCCAGAGCGCGCCTTCGACGTCCAGATCGCTCAGAAACCGACCTGCGCCCTTCATGAAACGGGGGTCCTCCGCCCGCTTCACCGCTGCTCCGAGGATCGATCCACCCATGGGGCGAGGGTAACGCCGTCAGCGTTCGCTCAAGCCGTCAAACGCGGCGAATCCGCCGACCAGCTGGCTAGCCGCTCCGCGACGCGCCCATGTAGTAGGCGACGGCGTGTGCTCCCAAACCGATGGTCCAAGGAACGGTCACCCAGTAGGCGTGGACACCACCTCCTGTGGCGAGGTCTTGGGCCCAAATGAGGGCATTGACGACGACGAAGATTCCGAAGTGCCAGAGAAACTCGGATGAGCGCTTCCCGGTCACCACTACGTCACCCGCGCGATTCGCTCCGCCCATGAACATCATGCCGGCGGAGATGATCAAGACCCCACCTCCGACGAGCAGTCCCCAGGCCCAAGTCGCAGAGATGTCTCCCACACGCCAGGACAGGTCGCCACCAATCCCCACGTACTGGTCATCTCCGGCGAAGAAGATCAACAGTCCCAGGGACAGCCCGACACCACCGAAGATCCCGAGGAGCCATTCGCTGAAACGCCAACCAGGCCCGCCACCCACACGCTGAGGTCGGCCCGTTTGAGACCGATGGGCAACGGTCATCGTCTGTCTCCTTTCGAGGTCAGTCTCAACTGAACCAGTTCTGAGACCGGCTGGGTAGTGCCATAGGTCGGCTTCATGCGCCGCAACCGCCCCCCAGAGGCTGCGGCGCAGAATCGGCTCAGTGGATCTCGTACGTCACAGTGAGCAGGACCACGACTCCGGAAACACCGGGTGAGACCGGGATGTCGAACGAGGCAGCATCGCCTTCGCCGCCCTGATACATGCCCGTCGACGTGGACACCAGCACCTTCTCGTGGACGTCGAGCACAGCACCGAGCGACGCCCCGGCCAGCCTCGCCGTGTCCTCGGCTCGATGCGCGACGTCGGCCCAGGC
>JBAVPF010000192.1:0-8391 GCA_049692815.1 Acidimicrobiia bacterium | reverse complement strand
GGACTGGAGTGGGTCGTCGATGGTCTCGATCAGATCGGCGTTCTCGCCGATGTAACCAAGACCTGCGGCGTCGTCGATGATGACCACGTCGACGTCACCGGAGATCAGAGCCTGGATGGCCAGGCCGAACTGGTCGAACGCCTGGATGCGATCCTCACCGACGAGCTCGGCGGCGAGCTCGAAGTTGGTCGTCCCCACCTGGGTGGCGACGATGGCATCCGAGTTGATGACGTCGTCCTTGTTGGAGAACCGATCATCATCCTTCTGCTTGATGAACTTCTGGGTGACGGTCATGTAGGAGTCGGAGTAGTCGACCTTCTCCTTGCGGTCGTCGGTGATCGAGATCCCGTCGGCAGCGGTGTCGAGGTCTCCCTGCGCCACCTGGTCGATCACGGCGGGCCATCCCGCCTCGACGAAGTCCGGCTCACAGTTGAGCCGGTCACAGATGTCACGCCAGGCGTCGTAGTCCCAGCCCTGTCCCTCGGTCTCACCGGCGAGGATGTAGTTGAACGGCAGATAGGCGTTCTCCACGCCGACGGTGATCTTCTGTCCGCCGAGGTCGGAGCCGTCTCCACTGCCATCGCCGCCTCCCGTGTCGTCACCGCACGCCGCGATGACCAACACCAGAACGGCGAGAAGTGCGATCAGTCGTGTCTTCTTGCTCATGTTTCGGGTTCCTCCTTCAGAACCGAACCGGAAGGGTATATCCCAATGGGTCGCCCGTGCGAGTCGCACCGCTTCTGCAGCGAGCCGGCCCCCGGGCTAGGGTCGCTCGCTACGCACCGGGTTCGACCCGTGTGCCCCCTACCTCTGGAGGATCAATGAAGAGATACAGATATTTGGCATTGCTTGCTGCCATGACGCTGGTGTTCGCCGCGTGCACCAGCGACGAGGGCGAGAGCACGACCACCGAAGGCGCCAGTGGCACCACTCAGGCGCCGGCCACGACCGAAGGCGGCACAGCCACGACGGTGGACCTCACCCAGGGGGGCTCGGTGCTCGACGATGTGCTCGCCCGCGGCGAGCTGAATTGCGGCACCCGTGACGCCCTGCCCGGTTTCGCAGTGCTGGAGGGCGAAGAGCACGTCGGGTTCGACTCCGACTTCTGCCGTGTCATCGCAGCCGCGGTGCTTGGCGACGCCACGGCCGTCAACCACGTCGACCTGGAGACAGCAGACCGGTTCACGGCCCTGCAATCCGGTCAGATCGACGTCCTGGTGCGCAACACCACCTGGACGGCGAGCCGCGACGGCAACGAGAGCGCCAACTTCGTGACCACGACCTACTACGACGGTCAAGGGATGATGGTGGCCTCGGACAGTGGCTTCAACAGTGTCGAGGACATGGACGGTGTCATCGTCTGTGTGGCCAAGGGCACCACGACTGAAGGCAACGCAGCCACCGAAGCCGCTCGTCTCGGTCTGGACTGGGAGGTCCGTCCCTTCGACGACACCGACCTGATCCAGGAGGCCTTCCTGGCCGGCCAATGTGACGGGTGGAGCTCTGACACCAGCCAGCTGGTGGGTCTTCGCTCGGTGTACCCCGACGGTGCGGATGCTTTGACCATCCTGCCCGAGGTCTTCTCCAAGGAGCCGTTGGGCCCGGCCGTCCTCGACGGCGACACGGCTTGGGCGCAGGCCGTGAATTGGGCCGTGCTGGCCACGATCCAGGCTGAGGAGTGGGGCATCACGTCACAGAACGTCGACGACTTCCTCACATCGGAGGACAGCAACATCGTCAAGTTCCTTGGCGGTGAGTTCGAGGACAGTGATGGGAACACCACGACCCTCGATCCCGGTCTTGGGCTTCCAACCGACTTCGCCTATCAGGTGATCAAGCAGGTCGGGAACTACGGGGAGATCTTCGAGGCGAACTTGACGCCCCTCGGTCTACAGAGGGGGCCCAACGCCCTCTGGTTCGACGGTGGGCTGATGTACGCACCGCCCTATCGCTAGAGAACGTGAAGGTTGGGGACGACGCATGTGCGTCGTCCCCAACCCGAGCCCTTAGATGACCACGATCGAGCAACGGACGCGGACGCCGTTCTATCGCAACGTACGCTTCCTCTCCTGGGCCTTTCAACTCGCCGTGTTCGCCGTGGTGGCCGCAGTCGTCTTTTGGCTGGCCGGCAACTACTCCCAGAACACGAAATCGAGTGGCATCCCGACCAGCTTCGACTTCCTGGACCAGCCTGCGAGCTTCGGGATCCCCGGCGCGGACTTCAGCCAGAACTCGCCGGTTCGCAGTGCCTACGTCGTCGGGATCCTCAACACCCTCCGGGTCTCCGTCGTGGGCATCATCCTGGCAACGATCCTGGGCACCCTCATCGGGATAGGCCGTTTATCCAAGAACTGGATCGTCAACCGTCTGTCGACCGTCTATGTCGAGGTGATCCGGAACGTTCCGCTCCTGGTCATCATGACCTTCACCTTTCTCGGGCTCATCCTCCAGGCCATGCCCACCATCCAGGAGGCCTGGGTGCTCAGTTGGCTGGTGGTATCCAACCGCGGGATCGGCGTTCCCTGGTACCAGAGCGCCTCAGGAGCGGCGTTGCTGGGTGTGCTCCTGGTGGGCATCGCGGGCTGGTGGCTGATCGCCAGGTGGCGTCAGTCGGTTTCGGACCGGACAGGTGCCCCTTCCAGGGCCGGCCTCCTGGGCGGGGGCTTCTTCGTCGTCACCTTGGTTGTCGGCTGGGTCGTCCTCGGTGCCCAACTGACGCTGCCTACGGTCGCCGGGCGCCAGATAGAAGGTGGCATACGAATCGACCCATCGTTCTTCGCCGTGCTGGTGGCCCTGGTCCTCTACACCGCGAGTCACATCGCCGAGATCGTGCGTGGCTCGATCCAGGCCGTGCCCAAGGGTCAGGGTGAGGCCGCCAGCGCCCTGGCGCTGAGCGGGTTCCAGAGGATGTGGTATGTCGTTTTTCCCCAGGCGATGAGGATCGCCATCCCGCCGCTGGGCAATCAATACCTGAACCTGATCAAGAACTCGTCGCTGGGCGCCGGTTTCGCCTATTTCGAACTGACCAACGTGACGCAGGTCACCGTGGGCAACGGGTCCCCGTCGGTTCCTGCCTTCTTCCTCGCCTTGGTGTTCTATGTGGCCATCTCGTTGGTCACCTCGACTCTCGTCAACATCGCCAACCGACGTTTCAAGTTGGTGGAGCGATGACCGCTGTCGGTGGCGCCACCCGTCCTACCGAGCCTGGTGCGGTGGCCTGGCTGCGCAAGAACCTGTTCTCGACGTGGCTCGACACTGTCCTCACGGTGGTGTTCGGTGCGCTGGCCGTCTATGTGGGATTCAGGTTCCTGCGTTTCGTCTTCGTCAACGCCCGTTGGGAGATCATCGAGGTCAACCTGAAGCTGCTGCTCATCGGTCGGTGGCCGGCGGCCCACCTCCTCCGCATCGCGGTGGCCGTCTCGGCCCTGGCGCTCTGGGGCGGGATCATCGGAGGGCTGATCGCGGCCCGACAGGAGCGGAGGGGCACCTCGTCGATAGCCGAAATGGGTGGGATGGAGAGAGCGTCGGACCTGGGACGGCGGTTCGGCCTCATGATCGCCACCATCCTCCTCCTTCTGGCCCTGACCGACGGTGGCGGCCCATGGCTGTTCGCGGTGGCGGCCGTGGCGGCTGGATGGGCGGGGCGCCTGGCCGGGGGGCGTCTGGGTCGACTCGCGTTTCCCGCCTGGGCTTCACGGCTCGGCCTTCTCCTGGTGGCGGCAACCCCGATCGCCCTCTATCTCTACCTGGTCGATGCGGTGCCGTTGGCAGAATGGGAGGGATTCTTCTTCAACATCACGGCGGCCGCGGCCGGGATCGTCCTCTCCTTCCCGCTCGGGGTCATGCTTGCCCTGGGCCGCCGTTCCAAGCTCCGTCTGGTGCAGTGGATGTCGATCACCTACATCGAGTTCGTTCGTGGGTCGCCCCTCTACGTTCTTCTCCTGCTGGCGAATGTGTCGCTCGAGTTCTTCGTGCCGGCATCGCTGGCTCCCTCCAAGGTGATCAGGGCCGTGGTCACTTTCACCCTGTTCACCGCGGCCTATCTGGCAGAGATCGTCAGGGGTGGTCTTCAGTCAGTACCTCGGGGTCAGGAAGAGGCGGCGAAGTCCCTGGGTCTGACACCGTTCAAGCAGACGGGTCTGATAGTCCTGCCCCAGGCGTTGCGCAATGTGATCCCGGCGCAGATCGGTCAATTCATCTCCCTGTTCAAAGACACGACCCTCGCCGGTCTCGCACTCGGTATCCTCGACATGCTCCAAGGAGCTCAGGCCATCACGAAGCAGGAGGCCTTCAGAGGCCAGGGCCTCATAATCGAGACCCTGGTTTTCGTGGGATTCATGTTCTGGGTCGGGTCGTTCACGATGTCACGAGAGAGTCAGCGACTGGAGCGGAAGTTAGGAGTGGGTACGCGATGACGACCAACGAAGACCAGGTGTTCGCAGACGCCACGCGCAGTGCGGGTGAGCCAATCATCGAGCTCGAGCACGTCGACAAGTTCTTCGGCTCGTTTCAGGCGCTGAAGGACATCAACCTCAAGGTGGGGCGTCAGGAAGTCGTGGTGGTCTGCGGCCCGTCGGGGTCGGGGAAGTCGACGATGATCCGCTGCATCAACCGTCTCGAGGAGCACGACGGCGGCCGCATCGTCGTCGACGGGATCGAGCTGAGCGAGGACGTCCGCAACATCCAGGAGATCCGCCGCGAGACGGGCATGGTTTTCCAGCAATTCAACCTGTTCCCCCATCTGTCGGTCATCGACAACATCACGTTGGCCCCTCGCCAGGTGAGACGTGTGCCGAAGGACGAGGCGGAGAACCTGGGCATGCAGCTGCTGGAACGGGTGCAGATCCCGGAGCAGGCGCGTAAGTACCCCGGCCAGCTCTCCGGCGGGCAGCAGCAGCGTGTGGCCATCGCCCGCTCCCTGGCCATGAGACCGAAGGTGATGCTCTTCGACGAGCCGACCTCGGCACTCGACCCCGAGATGATCGGTGAGGTGCTCGACGTCATGAAGGATCTGGCCCGGGAAGGGATGACCATGATGGTCGTCACCCACGAGATGGGGTTCGCCCGGGAGGTAGCCGATCGTGTCGTCTTCATGGCGGACGGCCAGATCGTCGAGGTGGGCCCTCCCGAGCACTTCTTCACCAACCCTCAGGAGGACCGGACCAAGCTGTTCCTCTCCCAGATCCTGTAGAGCGAAGCTGCGCTTCGCGGTACTTGGTACTTGGTACTTGGTGCCTGGTACCGAGTATTTGGTCGTAGCCTGTCCCTTCGTTGTCCACCTTCTCGAGACTCCTGACCGTCCCCTCGATTGCGCTCCTCGTGTCCTGTACGACCGCCGCAGCCGTTGGCCCATCCACGTCTACTTCCACTTCCACGTCGACGAGCACCACCAGCTCGACCACCACCACGAGCACGACCACGACGACGCTCCCCCCCAAGGGCGAGCTGGTCATTCAGGGGACCGGGGACGTCAATCTCGATCCCACCTACATCACGGCGCTGGCCGAGAACGGGTACGACTACGCGTGGCAGGGACTCGACGGCCTGTTCACCGAGGACGACTTGACGGTGGTCAACCTGGAGTGTGCCCCTGCCGACATCGGGACGCCGCAACCCAAGAAGTTCGTGTTCAGGTGCCCGGTCGAATCGCTGCCTTCGTTGCAGCGGGCGGGAGTCGAGGTGGCGAATCTCGGCAACAACCATTCGGGGGACTACGGCAAGGAGGCTCTCGTCGATGGCGTATCCAACCTCGCGGCCGCGGGAGTGGCGCCGGTCGGTGCCGGTGCCAACGACGTCGCAGCCGGCACACCCGCCATCTTCGAGGCCAATGGCTGGAAGGTCGCGGTGCTCGGGTTTGGCGGCGTGTACGGGAGCACAGACTGGTTCGCGGCCGAGGATCGCCCCGGGATGAGAAACGGTGACGACATCCCTTCCATGGTGGAGGCGGTGACGGCGGCGGACGAGATCGCCGACATCGTCGTGGTCGCCATCCACTGGGGAGTGGAGCTCGACACAACACCACGTCCGGACGATGTGGAGCGTGCCCGGGCGATGATCGACGCCGGGGCTGACATCATCTTCGGGCACCATGCCCACCGTCTCCAGCCCTTCGAGATCGTCGACGGGGCGGCGGTCTTCTGGGGTCTGGGCAACTTCGTCTGGCCCAACTTCTCCACGGCCGGTTCGACAACGGCGGTGGCGCGGGCCATCGTTCATCCGGATGGGACGATCGAAGGATGTCTGATCCCCGCCTCCATCGAGAGCCCTGGTCAGCCCGTTCTCACCGGGCCGCCCGAGTGTGTGGCGGGGAGCTAGGAGGGTCATGAGCGACCGGGCAGGGCCGATCGTGTTGATCGTTGCCTTCGGCGTGATGCTCGGCTTCATGGCGTTTCTCCTGATCGGGCCGCGTGATGCCAGTGGCGGCACCGCCGCGGGCCCCGGGACCACCCTGGGGTCGGAGCCGGGAGAAGACGGCAACCCGGGTTCGACGACGGATGTGACGGGGGGCACCGGCTCGACTACGACGACGGGCCCACCGGGGTCGGACCGCCCCACCGACTTCATCCCGGGTTGGACTGTCGGCCAGCCCTGGGGCACCACCGTCGGCCTGACCATGTTCCGGGGAAACCCAACCCGCACCTACTACGGCACCGGGCCCATCTCCGACTCGCCCTCGCGTATTTGGACCTATCCGGACCAGGCCATGTGCAGCGAGTCGAACAACCTGGGGGAGACCAAGGTCTGGTGTGGGATGGGATGGACGGGTCAGCCGTCCGTGTTCGAGAGACCCGATGGGACCACGATGGTCGTGTTCGGCGCATACGATCGCGCGCTCCACTTCGTCGACGCCGACACCGGGCAGGATCTGCTTCCCAAGTTCCCCACCGGCGACATAATCAAGGGCTCCGTCACCGTCGATCCCGACGGCTTCCCGCTTCTCTACAGCGGTTCGCGTGACAACAAGCTGAGGATCCTCGCCCTCGACCGACCGGAGGCGACCGAGCTGTGGTCACTCGACGCATACGCCGTCGAAGGGATCTGGAACGACGACTGGGACGGTAACCCGGTCATCATCGACGACATCATGTACGAGGGCGGTGAGAACGGGTGGTTCTTCGCCTACCAGCTGAACAGGGGTTATGACGCCAACGGCAGGGTCACCGTGTCTCCGAAGCTCCTGTTCTCCATGCGAGGCTGGAATCAGGAGGAGCTGGACAACCTGGGCAACAACGAGGTCTCCATCGAGAACTCGATCGTCGCCTACGAGGACCGCGTCTACTTCGGTAACTCGGGAGGCCGCATCGTCGGGCTCGACGTCTCTGACATCCGCAATGGCAACGCCACGGTTGTGTTCGACTTCTGGGCCGGAGGCGACGCCGACCCGACCCTCGTCGTCGACGCCGACGGGTATATCTATGCATCTCTCGAGTACGAGCCGTCACAGATGCATCAGACAGAGCTCGATCGGACGAAGGATGTCGGCCAGCTGGTCAAGCTCGACCCGTACACGGAAGGGGATCCGCGTGTCTGGGGCGTCGATCTGAGGTCGTCTCAGGACTCGGGCACCTGGTCGACGCCGGCGCTCTATGAGGGGCTGCTGTACACCAACACCAATCTGGGCTCGCTGCTGGTCGTGGACACCGAAACCGGTGAGATCGTCTGGCAGGACGGCACCATCGGCTGGCACTCCTGGTCGTCCCCCGTGGTGGTCGACGACACCCTGGTGGTGGCCACGTGTGTTGGCGAGCTGCGGGCCTACTCCCTGGAGGATCCGACCGCGCCACAGAGAAAGTGGGCCATCCCGGTCGGTGAGGGCTCTTGTCTGGAAGCGACTCCGGCGATCTGGAAGGGCGTCATCTACATCGGCTCCCGCGACGGGTACATCAGGGCCTTCCGATGAGGCGATGGTCCCTCGTGGCCATGGTGGCGGTGTTGTCCGCGTGTGCCGGCCCCGGGACGAGCGCCACTTCCACCACGTCCATCGTCGTCACGGCCTCCTCCTCGACCCTCCCTGCGGCCACGACCACCGAGCCGCCACTGGAATGCCCGAAGGCCCCCTACGAGTTGACCGTCCTGCCCGCCGGGGTCGGCGAAGGGGAGCTCAACTCCGACGAGGTCCCTCTCGACGTGTGGACCTCGGTGGCCGGGTCGAAGACGACGTTCATCCCGCGCAACGACGACACCGTCGCCATCGCCCTGATCAGAGGAACCTTGCCGGCCGTCGACTGGCCGGGGGAGAAGGGTGAGGTCTTCATCGACGGGACGAGGGCCGCCGTGGGCCCCCATCCGGACGGGACCTGGGTGGCCGGCTGGTACGAGCAGCCGGGGGAGAGGTGCGACCTGTACACGATGGTCTTCTATCCACCCTGGAACCCGTCCGACGTCGAGTCG
>JBAVPF010000191.1:0-9729 GCA_049692815.1 Acidimicrobiia bacterium | reverse complement strand
CCACGGCGTCGGCGCCGGCGAGCCGCAGCTTCCGCTCCGACTCCATCTCGGTGGCCCGGCATATGACACGCAGCTCCGGGCGCAGCGATTTGGCGGACAGGGCGATCACCAGGTTGTCCGAGTCGTCGGCAACACAGGCGATGAGCGACGCGGCCGTGTCGATGCCCGCCAGCTCGAGGACGTCGTTGTGAGTGGCGTCCCCGTGAATGACGAAGGCGCCGTTGGCACGGGCGGCGTCGGCACGGTCGCCGTCCAGCTCGATGGTGACGACAGGGATGTCTCGCTGGTGGAGGGTGGCCACAGTGCCGCGCCCGACTCGTCCGTAGCCACAGACGATGACGTGCCCGCTGAGCTTGCCGATCTCGCGATTCATGCTCCGCTTCCTCCGAAAGTCGCCGAGCTCGATGAGATACTCGATCGACGCAGCCGCAGTGTAAAAGACGACCCCGATGCCACTGACGATGATGAAGATCGTCCATGCCCGGCCGGCGTCGGAGAGGGTGAACTCCTCCTGGAACCCGACGGTGCTCACCGTTATGGCCACCATGTAGAAGGCGTCGAAGAGACGCACGCCTTCGATCGCCACGTAGCCGATGGTCCCCACGACGACGACAGCGGCCAGCAACACCAGGCCGAATACGATTTGTCTCGGTGGGCTCACTGGCCCTGTTCGCCTCCGAGGAAGTCCTCTACCGTCGCCTCTTCGAGGAACTCACGGAACTTGGCGACCTCCTCCTCCTCGTCCTCGTCCTCGAAGAACACCGCGGCCTCCTCCAGCACCGCCGGGGCGGCGAAGACGGGCGTGCCGGTGCGCACCGCGAGGGCGATGGCGTCGGAGGGGCGGGAGGAGACCTTCACTTCCTTGCCCGACACATCGAGAGTGAGGTCGGCGAAGAAGATCGAATCGCGCATCTCGGTGATCACCACTTTGACCGGGAGTGCCCCGACCGCGTCGATGACAGACCGCATCAGGTCGTGGGTGAGGGGACGCGGTGGCTGAACCCCTTCGATGGCGGTGGCGATGGCCGTCGCCTCGGTGGCGCCTATCCAGATCGGGAGGTATCTCGATCCCCCCTCCTCGCGCAGGAGCACTATCGGTTGGTTGGAGGGCAGCTCGACCCGCACCCCGACTATCTCCATCTGGATCGGAGATCCGTTTCCGGCCATGGCCCGAGGTTATCACCGGGCCGTGTCAGACCAATGGGCGTCAGGCTCTTGCCAGCTGTGGCACCAGGACCATGGGATTCGCCACCAGGGCTTCCATGTCCAGCACCGCCCAGATCGACCGCAGGTTGCGGTAGAGGCCGTTCCAGTCGAGCCCATAGCCGACCAGGTATTCGTCTCCCACCTCGAAACCCCTGTATTCGATGGGCACGTCGGTGACACGACGTCTGCTCTTGTCGAGGAGGGCGGCCGTGGACACCGAGGCGGCTCCCCGGTCCATGATCATGCGGCGAAGGGTGGTGAGGGTGAGCCCGGTGTCGATGATGTCCTCGACAATGATGACGTTGCGGTCGAACAGCGGTGTTGACGTGTCGAGCGTGATCCCGATGCGGCCGCTCTCCCCGAAGCGGTTGAGGCCGAGGAAGTCGATCTCCGAGTCGACGTCGACCGCGCGCACCAGATCGGCGCCGAAGGGGATGGACCCGATGAGCATGACGAGGAACAGCGGGTGGCGGCCCGTGTAGTCCTGGGCGATGGCCGCCCCCAGCTCCTCGACCCGGGATTGGATCTCCCTCTCAGGGAGCACCTTCTTGGCCAGTGCTCCTTCACTCATCGAAGGCACCGGTGGCGAGGCCCAGCCAGTAGGTGAGCGTGGAGAGGAAGGAGTCCGGTGCGGGTTCGGGCTGTCTGGTGACGGCGACGTCTCCGGCGACTTCGGTCGTGGAGGCTCCCGGTGTAGTCGGCGGGACGGGGGTCACACCCTGTTCTGAGGGGGTGATGATCGTCTCCGGCCCGGCCTCCACGAGAAGCGAGGATGGCGTCACTCTCGCCGATATCGGCTGATAGGGAGCGTCCACCGAGACCATCCCCTGGATGCCGAGGTCCTGGAAGGCCCAGTTGAAGAGGGCGATGGCGTCGGTGAAGTGGGCGCGCTGTCCCACGGAGTGGAGGACGACTGCGTAAACCCTCCGCCCGTACCGCTCGGCGGCGCCGACGTAGGTGAGACCGGCGCGCGGCGTCTCCCCCGTCTTCACGCCGATCGAGCCCGGGTAGGAGTTCAAGATCCGGTTGGTGTTGGTAGCGCCGCGTTGGGTGCCGTCGGGGGCGTCGGGGAAGGTCATGACCCGGGACCTCACCACGTTGGCGAATTCGGGTATGGACATGGCATGTCGCCCCAGGATGAGCATGTCGCGGGCGCTGGAGTAGTGACCGTCGGTGTCGAGCCCGTGGGGATTCATGAAATGGGTGTTGACCATCCCCAGCTCCTGGGCCTTCTCGTTCATCATGGCGACGAAGCCGTCGATCGACCCGCCGATGTGCTCGGCGATGGCGGCAGCGGCGTCGTTGCCCGAGTAGAGCAGGGCGGCGCGGACGAGCGCCCGCAGCTTGACCGTCTCCCCGGCGACAAGACCGATGTGCTGTCCGCCGGTGGCGGCCACCTCGTCGGAGACGAGCACGTCGTCGTCGAGGTTCCCCTTCTCCAACGCCAGGGTGACCGTCATGATCTTGGTGATCGAGGCTATGGCCCTGGGGGTGTCGGCGTTCCATTCGGCGAGGACGGTGTCGGTGGACTCGTCGTAGAGGATCCAGGAGGCGGCGGTGACCGTCGGTGGGTCGTAGTCGACGGGAAACCCGTCGCCGGCCCGGTAGGGGAAGGTGAGGGGCGCGGCCGCCGCCGGCAGGATGGACAGGGTCATGGCGCCTGCCGCCAGCAGGGCCGTGACAATGAGTCGCCTCATGTCTTGAGGTCTTGTCTCAGCTCGATGGTCAACAGTGCCCGGTGCATCGCCATCACCGATTCGGAGCTCGACTCGAGCACGTCTTTGGCCCTCGCCTTGGCCTCGGCGTTGGAGGCTTTGAGCAGCGGAGCCGCAAGCTGGCGCAGCAAATCGGACTCGCGCTCGGACGAGTGCTTCACCGTCCGGAGATGACGTGCTTCGAGACCTTGATCCATGAGACGTTTGGCTTCCGTGGCGACGACGCCGGCCTCGGGTGGGAAGACCACCGAGTCGCGTATCGGCCGGATCAAGCCTATGTCGATCAGTGCACTTAGCTCACTTTCCGACAGCTGGGATCGCTTGAGCAACTCGGCACGGTCGAGTGGCTCGCCGGTGCTCTCCAAACTCCCTTTGACGGTCTCGGCCCCCTCCACTTCTTCGCCCCTCTCCCAGAGGGTGAGCTTCGACTTGATGACCTTGAGCGGGAGGAAGTGGTCGCGTTGCTGTTGGAGGATGAAACGGAGCCGGGAGACGTCGGTGCCGTCGAACTGGCGGTAGCCACTGCCGGAGCGGTGCGGGTTGATGAGACCCTGGCTCTCGAGGAATCTGATCTTGGAGACGGATACGTCGGGGAAGTCGTCCCTGAGGAGGTTTATCACCTCCCCGATGCTGAGCTGCGCCCCGTTAGGCATCGCCGTGGGCGACGACGAAGTGGAAGCGCCCCACCATCACCTCGTCCCCGGCGCTCAACTCCGCCGAGTCGACACGCTCGTCGTTGAGGTAGGTCCCGTTGGTCGATCCGCTGTCCTCGATGACGAGACTGTCGCCCTTGACGACGAAGCGGCAATGGTGCCGTGAGACGGTGACATCGTTGAGGAAGATGTCGCTCTCCGGATGACGGCCCACCGTCGTGTTTCCCTCCCGGAGCAGGAACGACATCCCGGAACGCGGGCCTCTCTCCACCACGATGGCGTATCCGGACAGACCTTCGACGTGGGACGCCTCTTCTGCACTGAGGGGATGCCCGTAACGATCGTCCAGGGGGACATAGACCACGGTGGGGTCTATCTCGACCTCTACCTCACGTTTCGGTTCGTCGGCTTGTGGGCTCGTCTCTTCGCTCATCGCTCCTGATGATAGGTAGTTGCCCCCCGATCGCCGGAGACGGCTACTCGGTGAGGTCGCGGTAGGCGGCTGCGTCGAGGAGACCTTCACTGCTGTATTCGCCCGCCAGCTCCATCTCGACCAGCCAGCCGTCCTCGTATGGGCTGGTGTTCACCAACTCCGGAGAGGCCGCGACGGCCTCGTTGACAGCGCGGACGCTGCCGGCGAAGGGGGCATAGACCTCACCCACCGACTTGGTGCTCTCGATCTCGCAGAGGAGATCCTCCTTGGCGACCTCCTTGCCCGATTCGGGCAACTCGACGTACACCACATCCCCGAGCTGGTCCTGTGCGTAGTCGGTGATGCCGAGCCGGACCGTGGTGTCTCCCACCTTGCGTATCCATTCGTGCTCGCTGGTGTAGTGCAGGTCGTCGGGTACGTTCATGCGGTCTCCTCGAGGGTCGCTGCCGACTCTAATTCCGAGATCGCTCTCCGAGCATCACCCGTGTACTGGAAGGCGGTCACCCAGTAGAGGCCCAGCCCGACGACGCCGGCGATCCAGGCGAGGGGGCGGGTGAGGAACTCGATGAACGGGATCTCGGCCATGTAGAACCAGCCGATCGACGAGTAGACGATGAACGTGGCCAACTTGCCCAGCCGGCGCACCTCCAGGGTCCCTCCGCCCTTGGAGACGAGCCGGAGGGTGACCAGGGCCATGTAGACCTCCCGGACGATGAGGGTCCACCCGATGACGGCGGGGACGACGTTGGCGATGAGCCCGGCGACGATCGCCGATGCGATGAGGAGACGATCTGCCACCGGGTCGAGCGCTTTGCCCAGTTTGCTCACCTGACCGAGACGGCGGGCCAGATAGCCGTCGACCCAATCGGTGGTGGAGAGGATGGCGTAGAGGATGGTGGCCGCCGCGATGTTCTCCGGCCCCAACACCAGCCACCAGAAGACGGGGATGGCCGCCAGCCGGATGAACGAGATCAGGTTGGGGATCGTGAGGATTCTGTCAGAGACCTGCTCTTCGCTCACCGGGCGAGCGTAGTTGTCGGCCGCTTCTGCGTCCTACGTGCAATGAACACGGTATAGCCGTGTTCATTGCACGTAGGTGCCGGCGACAACCTCCGAGCGGGGCGGTGGGTGTCGCAGAGTTGTGACATCTGGCTCTGCCTTGCCGGCGATCCAGGTTGTAGGAAAGGAGTGGGAAAGGAGGTGGAAATGCCCACCCCGAGGCGCCTTCTGATCCTGTTGGGGGCACTGGTTCTGGTTGTTGGCTGCTCGCCGGCGGAAACGGGAAGCTCGACCACCGAGCCTGCAGAGCCAACCAGCACATCCTCCACGATCGTGGAGGCCACGACCTCATCAGTTGTGCAGAGCACTACCTCGACTGTCGAAAACACCACGACGTCCTCAGCGGTCCCGGATACAACCACGACACCCGGAAGCAACTTCACCGTCGAGGAGATCATGGCCGCAGTGCAGGCTGACCTGGACGACGAGTTCGCCGAATCAGAACCTCCCGAAGGGGTTGTCGGGCCCGATCAGATGCACTGTGTCGACTCCGGGGCCATCTCTGTGGGCGGTGTCCTCGCCTGTGAGGCAATCCCGCAGACTGCGCCTGACTTCGAGCTCGATACGGCCGGGATCCTCGTCTACGTGATCGATGACGCCCCGACAGTCGCCTATCTGATTGGTACGGACGTCCCGCGTGATGCGGCTCAACTGAAGGCTGTTTACGACGCGAGCCCCAAGGGCCTCTATTGCCGGGATCTGTTGGATGAGAACGTCGTTACATGGTTTTCCGGTGTTGGCACGCGACCGGACACCGGGTACTTCCTCTCACTCGTCTACTGGTCACTCGAGGGAAGGCCCGATCGGATGGACGCCGACCACGACGGCATCCCATGCGAGACGGTCTACGACGCCGGTGTCATTGCCGATGTTCTTGCCGGGGGAAGGGTCTACTGAAACGCACGCGTCGTCGTTCCGGATCGGGGAGCGTGCTACCTCCGGTTCGCAGAAAGCGCTCGCTCAACGTCGTCATGTGCGGCGGCCCACTCCGTCGCCCAGCGTCTCGACCGAGCGGCGGCTCGATCAGATTCGCTAGGCCGGAACGGGTTGGGGGGCGCCTTCGCGGGTGACGGGGTCCGGCAGGAGAGTGCGCTCGACTGACCCACTCCCGGTGCCGGCGTCCAGCGTGCAATGAACACGGGATAGCCGTGTTCATTGCACGCCGGTGCGAGTCACCCCGAGGGGTGGACGTCGGCGATACCTCCGAGGCGAGCCTGCAGGCCTCCGAGGCTCTCGCCGACGTCGAACCCGACCTGGTCGGACCGGTACACCTCGTGGAGACGGCTGGTGTACAGGGGCAGATAGGGAAGGTCTTCGGACAGGGTCTTCTCCATCATCCACAAAGCGTCACGGGCCTGGTCGACGGTGTAGGCGCCCTCGTAGTCGGCGAGGGCGGCTTCGAAGGTCTTGCTGGAGTACCCGGTGTTGTTCATCTCGCCGTCCGCGGCGAACAATGGCCGGTAGTACTCTGGCAGTGCCGGGCTCCCCAGAGTCCAACCCAGCACGTACATGTCGTAGTGAAGGAGGTCGTCGTCGCCGGGGGTGAAGACGAGGTCGACGACGGTGTCGAAGTCGGTTTCCACCGGCCGGGCGTCGAATCCAAGAGATCCGAGTGCTGCGGCGATGGCGTCGACGTATTCGGGGCCGGCAGGGTCGTAGTTGTCGCCGGGCACGAGGATGGTGAGCGGCTGTGGCGTCACCCCGCCGATGGTCAGGCCGTCACCGGCCACCAGGGTCCCGGCGTCCCCGACACGAGGCTCGTTGGCCCATGCGTATCCCGCAGCCTTCAGTTCGGTCAATGCCCGTTGTAGACGATCCGCCGGCTCGCCCTGGTGTCTGGCCGCATTCTCCCCGGCGGCGGTCTCGTCGAACCACTTGGTGTTGGCCGCGGGGAGAAGCGACCAGGCCGGCTCGCCCACCGAGAGGGTCTCGGCGAGATGCTCCCGGTCGACGAGGAACGCCAGCGCGGTGCGGAACGCCTTGTCGCTCATCGGGGCCCGGGTCAGGTTGAAGCCGAGATAGCGGACCGAGTTGGCCGGGCTGGCCAGCATGGCTACCCCGGGCGTGGCTTCGAGGGCTCCCAGCTGGTCGAGGGGGACGCCGTTGGGTGAGATGGTGGTGTCGATCTCGCCGGCAGCGACGGCGGCGGCCATGTCCGCTTCCGACCCGTACACGTGGTATTCGACGGTGTCGGGAGTGTCGTAGACGGGATAGCCCGTGTTGGCGCGTGATGTGATCACGTCGGGGCCGGTGGCCATCACTTGGAGGGGGCCACCGCTGACGTCTCTCTCCCCGCTCGCCGCGTAGAAATCGGCTGCGGTCGAGCCGGTGGCGACGTCACGCCATACATGGGCGGCCATCACGGGGGCGAGACCGACTCCGTTGGGCCAGGTCGCCAGGTTGGGCCGCTCGGTGAATTCGATGCGCAGTGTGTGCTCCCCATCGGCGTGGACCGATTCGACGGTGTCGGGGAAGGCAGCTGACCAGCTTCCCCCCAGCTCGAGGGCTCTCACCGTGTCGAAGGTGAAGACGAAGTCGTCTGCGGTGACCGGCTCGCCGTCGCTCCACCTGAAGTAGGGGTTGAGCTCGACTCTCACCCGCCACCCGTCGGCGTCCCAAGTGGGTGACGACATGGCCGCGGCCAACTCGGGCTGGACGTTCCCGCTCTTCGGGTCGACGGAGTAGAGGGCGGGCTTGGTGGGGCCGAGGATGTAGGAGTTCCACACCGACGGCTCTTCTCCGTAGTAGGCCCAGAAGTTGTCGGTGCTTATCCCGGAGAGGACCCCGATCCGGTACACGAATGGCGGGGCGGCGTCAGGCACCCCGGTGGTGGACGGGCTCGAGTTGTCGAGGGTCGTCTCGGTGTTCTGTATCTGGGTGGTGGCCTCTGCCGGCTGCTCACGCAGTTGGACGACCGCGGCGACGACGAGGCCGATGAGCACGAGCGAGGCACCGATTGTTCGAATGGTCCGACTGGGCAAGCCAACCTCCCACACAGAAGATCGGCACGCTCAGTGGCCCTCTTGACTCTCTACGTGGCGGGGTCTGTTTCACAAAGACGCGCACCCATCGTTGGGATAACCCCCGTCACAAGGGACAATCTCCGGCATGCGTAGACCGGCGTCCATCACGATCCTGTTACTGGCGCTGCTGGCTGCCGGCTGCTCGCCGATCGGGGGCGTCTCCGGGCAGACCAGCCTGCCCATCGTCGAGGCCACTCCGACGTCGATTCCGACAACGACCACATCGACCATTGCCACCGCCACCTCGAAGGACGCCGTCCTCGTGATCGGCGATTGGGGTGCGGCTACCGACGCGGAGAGCGAGGTGGCCTCGGCAATGGATGCCTATGCGGCAGACCATCCGGTGGCGGCAATCCTCACCACCGGGGACAACCTCTATGACGACGAGGGCGACCCGGCGCTCGCCCCCTTCGACTGGGTGGCGGCGTCGGGAATCGACTGGTGGGTCGCCTGGGGCAACCACGACACGGAGTCGTCGGTGCGGATCGCCGAGGTGAACCGTCTCTTCTCTGCTCCGCCACGTTGGACCACCGTGGAATGGGGTGCGGTGAGCATCGTCATCCTCGACTCCAATCAGATGGAGTCGGAGGAGCAGAAGGCCTTCCTCGACGCGGAGATGAAGCGCATCGACGGCCCGACCGTGGTCGTCTTCCATCACCCGCCGTTGAATTGCAGTGTCCACGACGACAACGAGGCCTTCTGGGACGAATGGCGCCCGCTCTTCGACGACGATGTGGTGCTGGTGTTGAGCGGGCACGCCCACAACTACCAGCGTTTCGAAGATGAGGGCATCCAATATGTGGTCGCCGGGGCCGGGGGCAAGAGCATCTACGAGTTGGACGACTGCCCTTCCGGACATGTCCCTCGTCTCGTCGGGTCGGAGGCTCATTCGTATCTGGCGTTGACCCAGGGCATTGATGGCTTGACGCTGACCGCCATCACCCGTGACGACGAGATCGTCGACGAGTTCACGATTCCGCTGACCACAGACGGCTGACCCCGCCGGAGAAACAGGATGATTAGCGGCAACCCGTTCGTACCCTCGATGTTGTCGGGCGGTTGGTTTCTCTGCCGATCGTCCGCTGGACAGAGTCTTCCCGGACTCCGGCCGTCGTTCCCCCAGCGCGGTCGGAGTCCCTTCTCGCCGACGGAGCTAGCGGTTCACGTGGCGTACATTGGTTCTCGAGCGACCGCCGAAGGAGATGTCATGCTCGAGAACGCCCGGATGATCACCACGTTGCCCGCCTCCGACCTGGAGAGGGCGAAGACGTGGTATTCGGAGAAGCTGGGTTTGGAACCGAAGACGCAGGACGAGGGCTTTGGTCTGGTCTACGAGGCTGGTGGGTTGGTGTTCAGCGTCTACCCCTCGGAGTTCGCCGGGACCAACAAGGCAACCGCGGCCGGCATCGAGCTGGCCAACTTCGACGAAGTGATCGCCGACCTGAAGTCCAAGGGCGTGACCTTCGAAGAGGTCGACTTCGGGGAGATGGGCAAGACCGTCGACGGCGTCATCGCCATGCCGGACGGCAGCAGGAAGGGCGCCTGGATCCGTGACAGCGAAGGGAACATCCTGGGTCTCTCCACTCCCACGGACATGTGACGATTCGGCCGATTGATCGGCTCGCTAGACGGCGTAACCC
>JBAVPF010000190.1:0-6525 GCA_049692815.1 Acidimicrobiia bacterium | reverse complement strand
ACCCACACCACCTCCACAAGAGCTCTGGGTGACTCCCCGGCACCGCGACGACTCAGACGTCCAGGAGACACCCGTCGAAGTCGGGCCGCCATTCAAATAGCCAGATACCCATCCAGCTCGTCGGGGTCGAAGGGGCCAACCGCACCCAGGACCCGTGTGCTCACGCCATAGATCTCACCGGCGATCTTCTTCACCGCATCGAGATCGACACCCTCCAGCTTCTCCAGCCGCTCGTCAACCGACAGATGCGGCATGCCGGCCAGCTCGTCACGGCCGAGACGAACCATGCGGCTGTTGGCGTCCTCGAGTGAGAGGGCCAGCGCCCCTCGCATCGACCCTTTGGCCCGCTCCAGCTCCTCCTCTGTGATCCCGTCCTGGACCACGTTGGCCAGCTCGTCCCGGATCACGTTGAGGGCGGTGTCGGTTTGGCTGGGCGTGGTGCCGACGTGGACACCCCAGGCGCCGTTGTCGGCATAGGACAGCTTGAACCCGTAGATTGCGTAGGCCAGGCCGCGCTCCTCACGCACTTCGCGGAAGAGACGGGACGACATGCCCGACCCCATGACGTGGTTGAGCACCTCGAACGCCCACCGACGCTCGTCGGAACGCTGTAGCCCGGCTCCTCCCAGGACCAGGTGGGCCTGCTCGGTCTCCCTGTGGGTCAGGTTCACCCGTGGCTCGACCAGCGCAGCCGACGTTTGATGTTCCACGGCCTCCCCGGACCAGTCGCCGAACCGTTCCGACACCATGTCGACCACGACGGAATGGTCCACCGAGCCGGCGACGGCCACCACCATCGACCCGGCCCCATAGCGACGCTTCCAGTAACCGTGGATGTCGTCGCGGGTCATTCCCCGGATGGACTCACGTGTCCCCAGGACCGGCTCCTCGAGGGGATGCCCGGCGAAGACCGCTGTCGAGAAGTTCTCGAAGACGACGTCCGTCGGGTCGTCCTCGTTCATGTTGATCTCCTCGACGACGACCTGGCGCTCGGAGTCGATCTCGTTCAGGCGGAAGGCAGGACGCTGGAGGATCTCGGAGAGGACGTCGAGACCGACGGGCAGGTCTTGATCGAGGAGTCGAGTCCAGAAACAGGTCGCCTCCTTCGACGTGAATGCGTTGGATTCGGCGCCTATCGCGTCCAGAGTCTCGTTGACCGCCCGGGCCGACAGCTGCTCCGAGCCCTTGAAGAGGAGATGCTCGAGGAAATGTGAGACGCCGGCCTCGTTGGCGTTCTCGTCGCGCGTCCCGGTGTCGACCCAGCAGCCGAGGGCGACGGATCGAAGCGACGGCATGGGCTCGGTGATGACCCGAAGGCCGTTGGGCAGCGTGGTGAGGTCGTAATGCACGGCGGTGAGGGTAAAGCGCGGGCGATCGTTGCGGGAAGTCAGGCGCGGAGCAACCGAAATGTCGAATCGCAGGACGATTCGACACCTTGACAGGACATGAGACAATGAACGGCTTGTGCGCGGACGCGACCAGACCTTCCTGACCGAACTGATCGGCCCCGAAGACCAGGCGATCGAAGCCGTGGTGGGGCGTTATCAGCGCGTCGCCCCTGCCGTCACCCGTCTGGCGCGCAGCATCTCGGAGAACCCGAACCTCCGGGTGCGCCTCGGTTCCGAATCGTCGGCCTCCTCCGACGAGATCGTCTGTGATCCCCGCATATTCCAGGCCGCCTACCACCGGAATGCCCCGGTCACTCCGGACGAGGTGGCGTTGGCCAGCGCGCTCCACGAAGTGCTCCACCTGGTGTCCACCAATCTGGACGAGGTCCGCGAGCTTCCCGCCGACTGGCCGGTCGAGGTCGGGTCGGCCGCCGGGGCCGAGATGGATCTGCTGACGGCCCTCGAGCACACCGACCGGCCGGTGGCGGAGGTCCTCTTCTTCTCCCTGGAGGACGCCCGTCAGGAAGCGCAAGGGCTTTCCCTCTACCCCGGCGCGCGATCGGTTTTGCAGGACTTGTACCTCTCGTCGCTCAGCCAGGCGATCCAACGATCCGGCGCCCTCAGCCAGTTCGTCCTCGGCTGCTTTCTGCTCACGGCCGGATACGTGGAGCGGGAGCTCCTGGAGAGGAAGTTCGAGGCGCGCTCCGCGGTGGCTCTGGACGACGCCACCGACCATTGCCGACAGGCGGCCGAGTCGGACGACCCCTGGTACGTGGCCCAGCTCGCCCTGGAATTGGAGGCGATAGCCCGAGCCAACGGGCTCATCAACGAGGCGCCGGCCACAGCCACCAACTCCCAACGCAAGGCGCTGGAGAAGATGGACGCCGAAAAGGCGGCGGAAGGGGTGGACACCGTCCGGATGACCTCACCGATAGTCAGCGACGCCGAGTCCTATCAGAACACCCGCCGCTCTGCCGACGCCCGCTCGGCGAGCTCGGACAAGAAAGGGGCGTCGGACCGGGCAGACGAGGAGTCGACCAGCCAGCTGCTTCGGGTCAGCCAGGCGCCCGAGGTGTTTCTCCCCACAGGCCAAGGGGGGAAGCTCCTGGTCAGCGCGATTCCCGCCGCCTTCGCCGGGTTCGGGGAGGAGGGAGTGGCTGCCATCGCCGAGGCCTCCCGCCGCTGGTCGGTCGACCAACGTCATGTATCCGGAGAGCTGTTCCCTCTCTTCGCCGCCAACCAGCGCCGGGGGCTCCGCTCCGGTTTCGACCAGGGTGATGTGTCGCCCCACGCCGCCCTGTTCATCGGGGCCGGGCTGTATCAGCGGCTCTACGAGCGACGTGCCACGAGGACCCGGCGTCGCTACGCGGTGTCTCTCCTGGTGGACGGTTCGGCGTCGATGCTCAGCCCGGGGCGAAACGTCAACGCCGGGACCCAGTGGGCGATGCCCGCCGCCCTCCTCGGGGCGTGGAGCATGGCGAGGCTCTGCGACGAGCTTCAGATCGACTTCGAGGTCGCGTTGTTCAACCGGGGTTTCGCCGCCAGGCCCGACGACACCGAAGACTCGTACGTGAGGGGTCGCTCGGCGGCAACGGCCGGGCTGAGGAGAACCCAGGGGTCGTCGGCGGATCGTCTCATCTCGACCGTCAACCATTACATGGTGAAGCCGTTCGACCGAAGATGGCGCGACTCGCAGGCAACCCTCGCCGGCCTGTTCTTCACCGCCATGAGCCCGAAGAGGGCTGCCACGCTCGCCCGGAAGGACACCCGCTCGTCCCCACCCGTCTCCCTGTTCGAGAAGGCGGCCAACGTCGACGAGTTCAACCTCATTCATGCCGCCGAGCGTATGGCGCGCTTGGGCGCCGATGTGCGGATCCTCATGGTTCTCGCCGACGGTATGACCCGGGGGTCGATCGAGGCATTGACCCGGTCTGTCGAGTCGGTGGAAACGACGGGGACGACCGTGATCGGCATCGGCATCGGTGATCACACCGTCGACCAGGCCTACAAACGCCACGAGGTGGTGGAGACGCCGGACCAGCTGACGAAGGCCATGGTGGACGGGACGCGTGGCGCACTGAGACGGAGTCTCGCCTACTCGGGCATGGACACCTGGTGGCTGAGAGCATCCGAGTATCACGAGAAGGAGAGAGCAATTGCCTGACACGGTCGTATTCGAGGACCCTTCAGGAGAGGGGCCACCGATAGAGCTGGAGAGATTCGAGCTGCCCGCCGACCTGGCGGACACGGAGTTCCGCCGGCGCAAGATCCCCGAGCCCGACCCCTACTACGTCGATCTGGGCATGCTCTACCGGTTCGCCCAGCTCGAACAGGCGAGAAGAGGAGGGACCGATGGGCTGGTGCCGCTGCACGTCGCGGTCCGCGGTCACATGGGAACCGGAAAGGACCACGACATCGAGCAGTTCGCCGCCGCCCTGAGCCTCCCCTACTTCCGCATCCCGCTCACCGGCGAGGTCCGGGACGTGACTCTCATCGGCTCGACGATCCTCCACGGGGACGGAAAGGGCGGCACGGATAGCCGTTGGGAGGACGGTGACATAACCCGTGCCCTGCGGGGCCCGGCGCTCCTCAACCTCTCCGAGCTGAACGCCGCAGGAGCAGAGACGCTCTTCGCCCTGCATGGCCTGCTCGACCGTTACGCCGCCCTCGACCTCCCCAACGGGGAGACGGTCGGCCTGCGCGACGACGTCCGGGTGTTCGGGACGATGAACCCGACCGACATCCGCGACTACGCGGGCACTCAGACCCTCAACAAAGCATTCGCCGATCGCTGGGTGATCTGGGAGAAGACCTTTCCCGGGGAAGACCAGGTGAAGGCCATGCTCGATCGCCGCTACCCCCAGATGGCGGACCCGTACACAGAGGCCATCGCGCGGCTCACCGTGGAGATCAACGCATCGTTCGATGCCACCGACACCGGCACCCGTGTCGAGACTCCGCTCTCGTTGCGCTCCGTGCTCGACCGTCTACCCACCGGTCTGGCCATCTACGCCGATCGCGACGATCCGCTGCGAAGGGCTTGGGAGGAGTTCGTCCTGCCCCAGGTGGATCGTTTCGACAGGGACCACTACGAGACCGTGTGGAACGCGGTCGTGCGCAAGGGGCCGTCGGAGATCCCTTTCTAGCCAGTTCGGCACTACGGGTAGCCTCACTCCCATGACCGTCGAAGCCGTGCGCACGCCCGACTCCAGATTCGAGGGCCTCCCCGACTGGCCGTACCAGCCCCGATACGTCGACGATCTGCACGGCTACGAGGGCTTGCGCATGCACTTCGTCGACGAGGGGCCGGCCGATGCGCCGGTCTTCCTGTGCCTTCATGGCGAACCGACGTGGTCGTTTCTCTACAGGAGGATGATCCCGGTCTTCCTGGAAACCGGTGCCCGCATCGTCGCCCCCGATCTCTACGGCTTCGGGCGCTCCGACAAGCCGGTCGACGACTCGGAGTACACGTGGGAATTCCATCGGGGCTCCGTGCTGCGTCTCATCGAGGGCCTCGACCTGACCGACATCACGCTCGTGGTCCAGGATTGGGGAGGGTTGCTCGGCCTCACCGTCCCCGTCGACATGCCGGAGCGGGTGTCGCGGCTCTTGATCATGAACACGGCCTTCGGCACCGGGGTGACACCGACCGAAGGCTTCATCGCCTGGCGTGACTACGTGGCCGACAGCCCAGACTTCGCAGTCGGCCGGCTGATGAAGCGCTCGTGCGGGCACCTCACAGACGCCGAGGTGGCCGCCTACGACGCTCCGTTCCCCGGCCCGGATTTCAAGGGAGGGGTTCGCACGTTCCCGGCCCTGGTCCCCACATCTCCCGACATGGACGGGGTCGAAGTCTCCAACGCGGCGGTCGAGTGGTGGTCTACCGAATTCGAGGGGGATTCGTTCATGGCGATCGGTGAGGCCGACCCGGTCCTGGCCCCTGCAATGCCGTACGTCCACAGGGTCATCCGAGGATGTCCCGAGCCGCTGGTCCTCCCCGAGGCGGGTCATTTCGTGCAGGAGTGGGGCGAGAAGGTGGCGCGAGCCGCCATGGACAGCTGGGGGCTCTGAGCACACATGTCCTACGACCTCGGCAACGAAGAGCTCGACGAGCGTCTCCGCAGCCTGGTTGCCGACAGCTCCCCAAACGGGAACAACGACCTGGTCGAGGAGCTGATCGTCACCGCGCTGAAGCTCCACCGTGACGGGGCCACCCGCGGCGACCTCAAGTTGATCAACACCGCGCTCAAGGAGATGCGGTACTCGAATCTGGTGTTCAGCCGGCACTCGGAGCCCAAGGTGACGATCTACGGCTCGGCGCGGCTGACGCCTGACGACCCCAACTACATCCTCACCGAGGAGTTCGCCGCCACCATGGCCGCCCACGGCTGGGGGGTGATCACCGGCGCCGGTCCCGGGATCATGGAGGCGGGCAGCAAGGGGGCAGGTGTCGACCACAGCTACGGGGTCAACATCCGGCTCCCCTTCGAGGCAACTGCCAACGGCTACATAGCCGAGGACCGCACGGTCAACTTCAAGTATTTCTTCACCCGGAAGCTCGGGTTCGTCAAGGAATCCCACGCCTTCGCCATCCTCCCTGGAGGGTTCGGCACCCTCGACGAGGCTTTCGAGCTGATAACGCTCATCCAGACCGGCAAGTCGGATCTGCATCCGATCGTGCTACTCGAGGCAGAGGGGACCGGATACTGGGAACCGCTCCTGACGTTCGTCCAGGATCGACTGCTCGGTCAGGGGATGATCTCAGAGCCCGACCTGGCGCTCTTCTTCCACACGACGAGCGTCGAGGAGGCGGGGGCGCAAATCTTCTCGTTCTACTCGAACTACCACTCCGAGCGGTTCAGCAGCGGGAAGCTGATCCTGCGTCTGCGACGCGCCCCCGACGAGGGAGAGCTGGCTGTCCTGAACGAGGAGTTCGCCGACATCGTCGTCAAGGACCGAATCGAGAAGACCGAGCCAACCCAGGCCGAGATCGACGATGGTGATGCCCTCGACATGGAGCGGATCACCTTCTATTTCGACCGGAGACAGTTCGGCCGTCTGCGTCAGCTGGTGGATCGTCTCAACGCATTGGCCAGCCTGCCCGAACCGACCGAGATCCCAACGGCCATGACCGAGG
>JBAVPF010000189.1:0-1514 GCA_049692815.1 Acidimicrobiia bacterium | reverse complement strand
GTACTAGGTACTGGCTTCCACCGACTTCTCCACGATCTCGACCTCTTCGGTGGGAATGTCGGCATGCTCGATGGAAGTGGCGACTCCGCCATTGGGTGTCCGGTAGTCCGTAGGGGGATGGAGCACTTGCTGTGGCTGGACCACAGGGTTCAGCGTCTCCTCCAGCACGACGATCTCGAGGCCACCGACGACGTCTGACACGAGGTTGTAGATGACGGACACCGCCACCGACACGCCGGTCATCACCACCCAGCCGACGACCGAGCCGAATATCAGGAACCGTAGGAACTGTTCGGTGTTGGCGAACGGGTTGGTGCCCTCTTCGATGAGCGTGATCTCGACCATGAAGCTGACCAACTTGTCCGGGATTCCGGCCCGGTCGAGCACAGACCAGAAGATGACGGCCCCGAGCACGAAAGCCAGGCAGAGCACGGCCCAGACCACCGCTGACACCTTCAGCGTCGTCCAGGGGTCGATCTTGCGGATTATTCGCCTGACTCGGCGGACTGTGGCCATTGTGGCTCCGGGTATTTCGTCTTCTCCGAGCCGTCAGGGTCGCTGTCGACCCCGAGTGGCACGAGTTCGTGATTCAGAAGTCTAAGGGGATGCCAGGGTTGTCCAACGTCAACGGAAGCGGATGGGTTCCCTCACTCCATCTCTTCGGAGATCTTCGTCACAGCCGACAACTCGTTGCCCTCGCCGACATCGATGACCTTCACACCGGTCGAATCCCGCTTTTGACGGCTGATCTTCGACACGGCCTGCCTGGTCCCGATACCCGCGGACGAGATGAGGAAAACCTCGTCCTCCTTGCGCACGGCACGAGCCGCCACCAGGTTGCCCCGGACTCTCGTGATCTTGAAGGCCTTGAGGCCGATCCCGCCTCGGGTCTGCTTCCGGAACTCCTTCATCTCCGTTCTCTTGCCGTATCCGCCTGCGGTCAGCAGCAAGACCTCGTCGCCCTCGTTGCTGGAGACTGCGGCGACGACGCGGTCACCCTCTCGCAGCTTGATTCCTCTCACGCCCTGGGTGCCCCGGCCCATGCTGCGCAGATCGGATTCGGCGAACCGGATCCCCATCCCGTCTCTGCTGAAGATGAGGATGTCGTTCGAGCCATTGGATGTGCGAACGGTCACCAGCTCGTCGTCGTCGACCAGCTTGATGGCGACGAGCGTCTGGTTACGTGAGTCGTACTCCTTGAACTCGGTCTTCTTCGCCTGCCCCTTCGCAGTCACCATCACCAGATACCGATTGGTCTCGTAGTCCCGGGTGTCGATGATCGCCTGGATCTTCTCATCGGGCCCGACGGGAAGGACGGCCTGAGCCAACACCCCCTTCGCGGTCCGGGACTGGCGGGGGATGGCATGCGCCTTGACTCTGTGCACCAGGCCCTTGTTGGTGAAGAAGAGCAGGTAGGCGTGGGCGGTGGTGTGGACGAGGTGGGTCACCACATCGTCGTCTTTGACCTCGGCGGCCTTGACCCCTCGGCCACCGCGGCCCTGGATCCTGTAGGT
>JBAVPF010000188.1:0-6122 GCA_049692815.1 Acidimicrobiia bacterium | reverse complement strand
TCGACCGCGCCGACCGCGAGGACTCGGTCGCCCTCTGGCTCGAGGAGCCAGCGAGCCGCTCGTTCGTGCCGATCGGGATTCTGCGCCAGATGAGCGACGACATGGTTCCCCTCGCTTCGATTGAGGCTCAATCGTCGTAAGGTCGGGTCTCTCCAACCGGGAGCCAGGTGATGTTTCACGGCGGCGGCTGGTGGAGCTACCTCCAATACGACGAGGAGCAGGACCGGCCGAATATCGATAGAGCGCTGCTGCGACGCGTGTGGAGCTACGGACGTCCCTATCGCACCGGTCTCATCGGGATACTGCTGACGATCCTCGTCATCTCGGGTCTGTCGGTTGTCCCGGCGATGCTGATCAGGAGCCTGATCGACGAGGCGATACCGAAGTCCGACTTGAGGAGGCTGACACTGCTGGGTGCGGGGATGATCCTCGTCCCATTGGTCAACGCCCTGGTCGGCGTGGTGCAGAGGTGGCTGTCGTCCCGGGTCGGCGAAGGGATCATCTTCGACCTGCGCTGTGAGCTGTACGAGCACCTGCAACGCATGTCCCTCCGCTTCTTCACTGCCACCAAGACCGGGGAGCTGATGAACCGTCTCAACTCAGACGTGGTCGGCTCCCAACAGGCGATAACGGGCACGTTCATCACCATCGTCTCCAACGTGGTGTCGGTGGTCGTGATCCTCGTCGTGATGCTCCAGGCGGAATGGCGGCTCACTCTCCTCGCCGTGGCAGCCCTCCCGCTGTTCGTGCTTCCGGCGCGCCGGGTCGCCCGGATACTCCGGCGCATAACCCAGCACCAGATGGAGCATCAGGCCCGGATGTCGGGGATCCTCCAGGAGTCCTTCAATGTGTCGGGAGCGATGCTCATCCGCCTGTTCGGCCGTTGGGACGAGGAACGCTCCAAGTTCGCCGAGTCTGCCGGCCAGGTGAGGGACTACGGGATCCGGCGGGCCATGGTGGGCCGCGGGTTCTTCGCCGCACTGGGCCTGGTCTCTGCCGTCGGGACCGCGGCTGTGTTCTGGGTTGGCGGCGTCATGGTGATCAACGATGCGATCACCCTGGGCACGATCGTGATGTTCTCGACTCTCCTCACCCAGTTGTACGGGCCACTCTCGGCCATCTCCAACTCACGCGTGGAGTTCGCGACTTCTCTGGTCTCATTCGAGCGGGTTTTCGAGGTGCTCGACCTGAAGACGGACATCCCGGCACCGGTGAGCCCGACACCGGTGAGTGGCAACGGGAAGGTCGAGTTCGAGAATGTCTCCTTCCGCTACCAGAGTGAGCAGCCGGAGGGCCTGGAGGCCGTCAAGCGATTCACCTGGCATCGTTCTGCCGATGACGGCCCTGCCGTCTCACAGGCGAGCACCCGTGAGTGGGCGCTGTCGGATGTGAGCTTCGTCGCCGAGCCGGGCACTCTCACCGCCTTGGTTGGACCTTCCGGCGCGGGGAAGACGACGATCTCCTATCTCGTGCCCAGGCTCTATGACGTGACCGAGGGCAATGTGCGCGTCGACGGCGTGGATGTGCGTGATGTCGACCTCCATCAGCTGTCACGCGTCGTCGGGGTGGTCACCCAGGAGACCTATCTGTTCCACGACACGATCGCCGCCAACCTTCGCTACGCCCGGCCCGAGGCCACCAGGGAGGAGCTGGTGGCGGCAGCCACCGCGGCGAACATCGACGAGATGATCGATCGTCTGCCCGACGGCTACGAGACGGTCGTCGGGGAGCGGGGCTACCGTCTGTCCGGTGGGGAGAAGCAGCGAATAGCCATCGCTCGCGTGGTCCTGGAGGACCCCCGTGTCCTCATACTCGACGAGGCGACCTCCCATCTCGACTCACGGTCCGAGGCGTTGATCCAGCAGGCTCTCACCGAGGTGATGAAGGGCCGGACTTCGATCGTCATCGCTCATCGTCTCTCCACGGTCCGGGCCGCCGACCAGATACTCGTCATCGACGACGGGACGATCGTCGAGCGTGGTGATCACGAATCCCTGGTCGCCCTGGGCGGTCTCTACGCCGAGTTGAGCCGGACCCAGTTCGCCGACGTCGGCGCGGGTGTCTAGGCCCCGCGCAGCAGGTTCTCGAACAGCAGACGTCGTGTGACCGACAGCAGCAGGTTGTCGCCGTCGGTGGACATCCACAGATGCGGCGCCGCCTTCAGCCACACGCGCTTGGGGAGCGCCTCCAGATGACGTCGCTTGCGAGCAGACGGCGGCGCGTACACGAGGACCTCCGCCGAGGGCGCCCCGAGGGCGTCCATCGCGCCGACCAGGTCGTAGCTCCCGAACAGGGCGGCCATCGCCTCTGCGGGGTCGATAGCGCCCTGGTGGGACAGCCAGTCCACCCGCCCGCAGTCGGCGCACGCGGTCACGGCGACGCGTCCCACCCACACCGGCTTGTGCTCACATCCGTTCTCGATGCTCATGGCAGTCAAGGTAGGGGGCGGGTGTGACAAAATCTGCCGGAGTGGCGAGGGTGCGCCGGAAGGCCCCGGTTCTTTAGGGACTTTCGGCCGTGTATTCCTCGTGGTGACTCTCAGAGAATCGATCGTGCAGAGACCAGGAGGTGTGCGAATGGAGTTGCGAGATCTGCTCAGCGGCGAGATCTTCACAATCCCGCATGGCGCAACCGTCGCCGAGGCGGCGGAATGCATGGAGCAGGAGGGAGTCGGGTCTCTGGCCGTCATCGAAGACGGCGACCTTTCGGGAATCATCACCGAACGTGACGTGGTGGTCTGCGTGGCGCAGGGCGATGGGCCCTCCGAGGAGGTGGTCGGGGATTGGATGACTCCCTACCCGGACTCGTTCCTCCCTGACATGGATGTCAAGGAAGCGGCCGATTGGATGCTGGCCGCCGGGTATCGGCACCTACCCGTCGTCGACAACGGAGTCCTCCTCGGGATGGCATCGATCAAGGACATTCTCTGGGCGGTCACCGGCGAGGCGGTGGAGTGACATGCACGAGATCACGAGGGAAGAGGCGCTGGCGATTCTCGATCAGGTGCCGGTCGCGCACCTGGCGATGGTCGACGGCGGTGAGCCCTACGTGACTCCGATGTCCTTCATCGTCGATGAAGGGTTCATGTACTTCAGGACCATGCCCGGGAAGAAGCTGGATGCGCTGGCAGAGAACCCGAAGGTGTGCGTCGAGGCGTCGATCTACGACGACCAGACGGGGGACTGGGAGAGTGTGATAATCCAGGGGGAGGCGGAGATCGTCGAGGACCAAGAGGTCAGGGAGAAAACCGTCTCTGCCCTGTACCAGAAATACGACCAGGTCATGGGGTCACCCCTGGGCCGTCCCGGCAGGCCACAGCTCGACGCCGGCCTGGTACGGGTCGTGCGTGTGACCATCGACCAGGTGACCGGCATGACCTCCGGCAAGGGTTTTGCCGTCAGGACGAGGCCGGGGCGACTCTGAGTGTTCGTTCAGTACGTCACCGAGGTCGAATCCGGGCTGGGGGACGTCGAGAACAACCTCGATAGGGTCAGATCCAATCTCGGTGAATGGGCCGACATCGCATACCGGGACGGGGAGAAGCTGCGGGCGAAGGTCGGGCCCAACGAGAAGGTGGCCCACAGTGTCGAACTGGAGATCGGGATGGCGGAGATCCACCGCATGGGGCTCGTCTACCCGATTCGCTGGACCGCCACCGGAGCGACGGTGCTGTTCCCGGAGTTGAACGCCGACCTGATACTCACCAAGCGGGGGCCCAATCACACCACGCTCACCCTGAAGGGCAACTATCAGCCACCGCTGGGCGCCATCGGTCGTCTGGTCGACCGTGCCGGCCTCGGTCACGTGGCGGAGGCGACCGTCAGAGACTGGATGGATCGGCTGGCGGAGGCCCTCAGCCCGGACTCACACGCTAACTGAGGGGGATCCGGGCCTCGACGACGGTTCCCGCCCCGTATTCGCTCTCCACTTTCAGCCAGCCTCCCATGGCCCGGGCCCGCGCCGCCATGTTGGCCAGGCCCATCCCGGGGTGGGGCTCGTCCGGGTCGAAACCGTCCCCGTCGTCGGTCACCTTGAGCGTCATCTGTTCGGGTGTCACCACAAGGTCGACCTCGACGTGGGATGCATGTGAGTGGCGGAGCGCGTTGGAGAGTGCCTCCGTGGCGAGAATCACCAGCTCCTCGTCCCACTCGCTGGGCATCTCACCGTCGATGTTCAACTCGACCCGGGAGGGATAGGTGGCGCCCATCCTCGACACCAGCCGCTGAAGCCTCTCGTCCAGCCCCAGCGGGGCGCGGCTCGACTCCCTCAACTCGAACACGTATCTGCGCAGAGCATTGACCGAGTTGTCCAGTGTGTCGATGGCCTGGTCTAGCGAAGCGGTCACTTCGGCGTCGGCCACCCGGGACGCCAAACCCTGCAGGCTCAGCCCGATGGCGAATAGGTCCTGTATGACCGAGTCGTGGAGATCACGGGCGATCCGCTGACGATCTTCCACAACGGCCAACCGGCGCAGCCTGGTCTGGAGCCTGGCAGTTTGCACTGCCGCCCCGGCGACGCGACTGAGGGCGTTGGCGATCTCCAGGTCTTGCTCGGTGAACCCGCCGTCCTTGTTGGTGAGGTAGAGGTTGCCGATGACGTCGTCGCCGACCGCAACGGGGACTCCGAGGAAAGGGTGCATCTCGGGGTGGTTCTCGGGGAAACCCACCGAGTCCGGGTGCTCCGAGATCTCCTCGAGGACTATGGGCTTCTTCTCACGTATCACGGTGCCGAGAACGCCACGCCCGATGGGCGGGTGCCCGATGAGCCCGGCTGTCTGAGGGTCTATGCCCTCGTAGATGAACTCGGCGAGTACGTCGTGGCTCCCGATCACACCGATCGCGGCGTATTCGGCTCCGGTCGCCTCCTTCGCCTGGGCGACCAGCGTGTGGAGCACCTGTCCCAGATCGGCGCCACCGACGACCTTCACCGCGCTCGTTATGAGCGGTGTGAGATCGAACACTTCGGACGCCGACATGAGCGAGACGATACAGGCCGCTACTTTGGGGGGCATGCAGCACCGGATTCTGCTCGTGGACGATCATGAGGTCGTGAGGGCCGGCCTCAAGGCTCTCATCGAGTCACAAGAGGACATGACCGTGGTAGGCGAGGCCGGCACCGCCGAGGAAGGCGTCCGCCGGGTCGGCTACGACGAGCCGGACGTGGTGATTCTCGACGTCCGCCTCCCCGACAAGAGCGGTGTGGAAGCCTGCCGTGAGATCAAGGAGAGGTTCCCCGACGTCAGCGTGCTCATGCTCACCTCGTTCGCCGACGAGGAGGCCCTGATGGCTGCGATCCTCGCCGGGGCGTCCGGCTACGTGCTGAAGAGAGTGAAGACCGACGAGCTGGTGGAGGACATTCGGAAGGTCGGTGCCGGCGACTCACTCCTCGACCCGGAGATGACAGAGACGTTGTTCCAGAGGATCCGCGGTGGTGCCCAGACAGATCCTCTCCTGGAACGGCTGACCAATCAGGAGCGGGTGATCGTGGAGCACATCGCCCACGGTCTCACCAACAAACAGATCGCCGAGGAGATGTACCTCGCCGAGAAGACGGTCAAGAACTACGTGTCGAACGTCCTGGCCAAGATGGGCATGAGCCGACGCAGCGAGGCGGCGGCGTACGTTGCCCGCACCGAAGCCGCCAAGAGCGGTCAGGATCCGCCTGAGAGCTGGGACTGACCCGATCTCAGAGGTCGAGAACCGGCATCTCCATCGTGTCCTCGATTCTCGCCCCCGGCACCAGCAGGACGGGCAGATGGGAGTTGACCATCACCCTCGCCGAGACACTGCGCCAGGCCTCCTCGGTGAACAGCCTTCGGGTGGCGCCCATGACCACCATCTCGGCGGCGACCTGTGCCGCGGTCTGGATGATCGCCTCGGCCGGGTCGTCTCCCTCCACGAAGCGGACATCCGAGTCGATGCCCTCAGCGGCGAGTGCGGCGCAAATGGGGTCGACGGCCCGCTGGCCCCTTTCCTCGAGATAGGCGGCCGCTTTCTCTTCCTCCGAGGTCGTTTGGTCGGAGGCATCGAGGAATGACCGGCGCACGTCGTCGTCGAGAGATTCGAGGAAAGAGCGAGGGACGCGTATCACCGTCATCACGGTGACGGAGGACTCATCACCAA
>JBAVPF010000187.1:0-9792 GCA_049692815.1 Acidimicrobiia bacterium | reverse complement strand
GTCTCCGTGGATGTCGGTGATGGTCCAGTAGTCGCGGTTCTTCACCATCAGATCCCGGTCGGTGCGGAGTGCTCGGTTGTTGCGGCGAGTGACCACCTCGTCCCCAACGAACATCAACGAGCCGCCTGCCTTCAACCAGGAGGCGTTGATGTCGAGTTCGCCGGTCATGATCCGGGATTGTTGGGCCAACTGGTTGAGGCGATCGACGGTGTCGGTGGTGTTGGCCATCAACGCCACGGTTTGACCCTGACTGCGTGCTGTCTTCCAGGCATCGATGAGTTCGATTTCCATGGCGGTTTGAGTGCCGCCGTGGAGACGACCACGCCTCTCATATTCGACTAACGCGGTGGGGTTTCCGGTGCGGAGCCCGAGACTCGCGTCCCTTTCCCAGGCGTTGTGGAATCGGTGGACCTGGTCCATTTCGACTGCTCCGTAGGTGTTGACGAGGTGGGCGAACATGCCTCCCCTGCCTACGGCGGTGAACTGGCGGGGGTCACCGACCAGGACCAGCCGCCAGTCCTTCTTATCGGCCAGTCGAAACAGTTCGGCGAGTTTCGGAGTGGACGCGGTGGCGGCTTCGTCGACCACCACGGTCGTCCCACGAGCCAGGTCGAAATCCGGGTCTCGTGGCCGTGTGGAATTCGAGTGTTCGATCAGGAGCTTGTCGAGGGTGTCGGCCGGCATGTGGGATTCGGTGGCGAGGACTTCGGCTGCGGCCGCGGTCGGAGCGACTCCGAACGTCGGGCGGTCGTAGAGGCCGAGGTTCGTTCTGGCTTTGGCCAACATGGAGGTCTTCCCCGCACCCGCAGGTCCGACGATCAGCTCGAGCCCGCCGTCTCCCACAACCGCCGCTACGGCGTCTTGCTGTCCTGGGGAGAGATGCTCGATGAAGTGAATATCCCTAGGTCTCGATAGCTGGTTGGCGCGTTGTTGCGCCCGGGTGAGTAGATCCTCTTCTTCGTCGAGGATGCCACGGGTGGTGAGCGTGCGGTTGACGGCTGGTTCGGTGATGGGTCGGCCATCACGCCTGACCGGCACATGTGAAGGCACAGGTCGGGATATGTCGACACACCGCTCAGCAGTGATCGTCCTGGCGAGACCGTCGAGAGTGTCGATCATGTCACCAGACCCGACCGAGGTCGTTGTTGGCACAACAGAAGCAAGCTCACGAACCAGTTCGGCGGGTCGCCACGACGACTGACCCTCCCCCAACGATTGCAATGCCGCATCGGCCAGTGCCCTGGAGGTCCGGTGGTCGAGTCTGTCGAGACGACGTGTCCGGTAGAGGGCTTTCTGCACCAGTCCGTGGGGCTTGTATCCCAACTCGAGGGTCCGCTGGTTCCATTCTTCTTGGAGTTGGTCGAGGCTGACACCGTTGGGTTTGGCCGGTCGGCTATCCAACACCGCCTCACGCTCCAACCGCCACCGCTCCCGCATCGTCGGCTCCCGCCCCAACTCAGCCTCGAACCGGTCCAGCTTCACCTGCAGTCGGCGGTCGATGTCGCCGGTCCGTCGCGAGAACTCCTCAAGGACTGGTTTGGGAATGCCGGCAATTTCGGCGATGCCGTGCTCCGGGTTCTCCCATGCGACACCGAGACGCCGAGTCAGTTCGGAACGCAGACCGGCGTGGTAGACGGCGGACAGGGTCCGCTGGTCGACCATCATGCTGCGCGCGTCCACCGCAAGCCATCGGCCGTCCGGGGCTGGGACCCGGTTGGCGATCACCGCATGAGTGTGAAGCTGTGGGTCCAGCCGACGGGAGGTGTGCTGACGGAACACCCCCACTACCAAACCTCCCGCGTCGACGTGCATGATGTGGCCGTGTTGCCGCAACCGCGTGTGGGCGTGATCTTCGACCCACCCCAGCACTGATTCGACCGCCATGTCATGCGCCTCGGTCACCTGTTGTCGGACGAGGTCGTCGCCCAATCCCCAGAGCACAGATACAGACTTGGGTGCGGAGAAGGTGGCGTCATACCCCCTGACCGACCTCTCACCATATCGACGACCCAAATCTCCACCAGACGCCGGATCCTGTCCGGCCATCACCGCCAGAAACGCCTCCGGATCGACCTGACCGTGAAGGCCGAGACGGTCGGTCGCCTGACCCCACCACCGGCCCGGAGGCTCCGCTCCGTCGAGGTAATACGAAGGGAGACGTTCGGTGTAGTAACGGCCGGCATCGGGACCCTTCACCGAGTTCACCCGGACTGTCACCGCCCTCCACCAGCCTCTCGAGAACTCTGTCGACCGCAGGTGTGCAATCGTCTGTGACTCTTGGCTTCGTCGGTTCGTCGGGTAGTGGTCATGCGAGTCGGTGCCCTCAGTCGTCGGTGGCGTCGAACATGTCGAGCTGGCCTGAGGTACGCGTTCGACGTTGACTCGGTCGAGTTCTTGGCTTGGAGTTGGTGGATGGTTCCGGTTCGATCGGGATCTCGTCGACGAGATGAACCCCGACCATCTCCTCGAGAGCGTGCCGGGGCACCCGGAGCGCGTGGCCGAGGTCGATCACCGGCAAACCCGACCGGCCGTCGGTCTCCCGCCACTCGCGCGCCATCGCATACGCCTTAGTGCGGCCGACCCGCAACAGAGCACCCGCCTCCTCAACCGTCAACAACAACGGCAACCGAAGAGACTTCACACTATCTGTGTTCAGTGACTCCATAGGCTGACGATAGTACAATCGAAACTACATTCCCGCAATGCGCACACAACTAGTGGGACGTGTAGCATCGGTGGACAGATGGCACGACAACGCAAACAAGACGAGCCCGAAACCTCGGAGGTCAACCTCAACCAGGTGGTCGCCTACAACTTCCGGGTGGCCAGAGAACTGCGCGGTTGGACTCAAGAGGAAGCCGCCGACCAACTCGAACCGTATCTGGGTGTGCGACTCACCCAAGCTTCCATCTCAGCCATCGAACGAGCCTGGGACGGCGACCGCAACCGCGAATTCGACGCCCAAGAGATCCTCGCTTTCGCCCTCGCCTTCGACCTGCCCCTCATCTGGTTCTACCTGCCCCCACCAGATGACCGCCGTCACCTCGACCGGGCCCACAAAAGAATCAACCAGCTATACGAAATCGTCCTCGGCCGAGAAGACCAACTCGAACCCCTCTACCAACGCCTCGCCGACCTCGGCATCCGAGAACCGACCGAACGCGAACGAACTATGGAAGCCATCACCGGAGAGAAGCCACCCACCCGCACCACCTACCGCGAACACCGCAAACGACTCCTCACCGCACTCCTCGACGACTACTCCGACAACCTCGACCAACTCGCCGACCAATACGGCCGCTTCTTCGACCACCTTCGCGCCGTCGGCATCAGAGGCTTCATCGCCGAGCACACCCACGACCAAGACTTCACCTACCCACCTGAAGCCCGAGCCAAGATCGCAGAAATGCGAGAGGAAGGTGCCGACGAGACTGAATGAGTATGCCGAGGGGCACCACTCGGCTGACAAACGAGGAGAAGCGATGAAGGGCACAGTCATCAAACGAGGGAGCCGTTGGAGCGTGGTCATCGACCTCGGCCGGGACGTCGACGGAAAACGCATCCGGAAATGGCACTCCGGCTACCGGACGAAACGGGAGGCCGAGCAGGCCCGTATCGAGATCGTGTCACGTGTGCAGAACGGGCTCTACGTGGCTCCGCACAGAATCACGATGGCCAAGTGGCTTCGAGACTGGCTGGAAGGCCGCGTGGGGCTCGCCGAGACCACCATCGAGGGCTACCAACGAGATGCTGCTCGGGTCGCCGACCGGATTGGGCAGCTACGGCTCAGCAACGTTTCCACTGCCACTCTCAACGGCCTGTACCGCGAGCTCGGGGAGACCTTGGCGCCGGCAACGGTGAAGAACACTCACGCCGTCGTGCACAAGGCCCTCAAGGACGCGGTGAGGCAGGGAATTCTGGCCCGGAACCCGGCCGAGCATGTTGAGCTTCCCAGACCGGAGACTCCGGAGGCGGACACCTGGACCGCCGACGAGCTGGGAAGGTTCCTCGACCATGTCGCCTCCCATAGGCTCGGTGTGGCGTGGCGACTGGTATGTCTGACCGGAATGAGACGAAGCGAAGTGCTCGGTGTCCGATGGCGGAGCGTCGACCTCAAGGAGGGTCGGCTCGCCATTGTCGACACCCTCGTCCCGATCAAAGGCAAACCGGTGTTGCGAACCGGCGAAACCAAGAACCGAGGATCCCGTCGGGTCATCGCCCTCGACACAGGAACCATCGCCGCATTGAGGGAGCACCGCCGGCGACAGAACGAGGAGCGCCTAATGGCGGGGGACGCATGGGCCAACCTCGATCTCGTGTTCACGAATCCGATCGGCGATCCCGTCAACCCGGCCACATTCACCCGGTGGACGAAACAGCAAGCTACGCAGGCCGGGGTGCCGCCGTTGACACCACACGACGCCGCGCGCCACGGCTGGGCGACGCTGGCGTTGACCGCTGGTGTACCTCCGAAGGTAGTGCAGGAGCGACTCGGACACTCCTCGATCTCGATCACGATGGACCGCTACAGCCACGTGATCGAAGGGATGGACCGCGCCGCAGCCGAGGCTGTCGCCGCGCTCATCGAACAGTCGTCCGGTTGAGGCATGAGCAACACACTCCTTCCTCCCTGGCCTTGATCCGCCACCAGGACATCTAGAATCGGGTGAGATCGTGAACTATCAGGACCGCATTACGACCGAACCGGGCAAGCGGGGAGGCAAGCCCATCATTCGAGGGCTACGCATCACTGTCTATGACGTCCTCGACTACCTCGCGTCCGGGATGAGCGAAGAGGAGATCCTCAGCGACTTCCCCGAGCTCGAGCAGGAGGACATCCGGGCATGCTTGGCGTTCGCTGCTGATCGCGAACGCAAGCTTGTCTCCGGCGCGTGAAGCTGCTTCTCGATGCGAACATCTCACGTCGGCTGATACCGCGACTCTCTGGAACCTTTCCCGACTCGTCTCATGTCGCCTTGCTTGGTCTTGGCGATGCAACCGACGACGAGATATGGAGGTATGCGCTCGATCACGGATTCGCCATCGTGTCGAAGGACGAAGACTTCCACCAGAGGGCATTGGTGTCCGGGCCCCCACCCAAAGTGATCTGGGTGCGGTTGGGCAACTGCACGACGAGCGACATCGAGCAGGCGATCCAAGACGGCCACGACACGATCATGGCATTCCTCGAGGACGAAACGACGTCCTTCCTCACCCTCGACTAAGAGGCTCGGACGAGCCTGATCGAACACTCGTGCGATTGAAAGGGTTGCAATTGGGTTGCAATCGGGGGTTTCTGGCCTCCACCCCGGAACCCCGAAATCGGTCAAAACCCCTGGTGGGCGAGGGGGGACTTGAACCCCCACGATCTTGCGATCACAGGAACCTGAATCCTGCGCGTCTGCCAATTCCGCCACTCGCCCGCTGGCAATGCGATGAGATCGCGCTGCTCGGGGACCGAAATCGTACCGGCGCCCCCCCTGTTCCGGTAGTCCGAAGGTCCCGCCCTCCCTAACCTCTCCCGTCGTGAGTGTTGCAAGGAGTCTCGAGCGACGGCTCGAAAAGCTCTTCGAAGGTGTGGCGGGGCGTGTCTTCTCGGGCAAGATCCACCCTTCCGAGCTGGCCGGGCGGCTCGCCCGCGAGGCCGACTTCGCCCGTTTCCAGCACCCGACCGGGCCCGCCACCGGCAATCTGTACGTGATCATCGTCAATCCCGCCGACCTCACCATGGACCCCGGCGAGATCGAGGCGATCCTCACCGACGAAATGACCGATTACACGGCCGAAGAGGGACTGCGCATCGAAGGGCCGGTGACGGTCCGTGTCACCACCACCGATGAGACGGCCACCGGCCGGGTCCACTGTCACGTGGAGGTGGCGCCGGGCCCTCCTGTCGTCTGGTCGCGTCTGGTCGGAGACACCGAGACGCTGGACATCGGTCGGAACCGGGTCCACCTGGGACGTTCACCGGATGGCGACGTGGTAATCGACCACGACGACGTGAGCCGGCGCCACGCTCTCCTCTTCCGCGAGCATGGCCAGGTCTGGCTCCAGGATCTCTCCTCGGCCAACGGCACGTGGGTGGATGGGAGACGTCTCGGGGCAGAGCCCGTCCGGCTGGACCCGGGCTCGACCGTCACATTGTCCGAGCATTCCTACAGATTCGTAGGGATCTGAAGTGCCCGACATCATCCTGGCCCTGCTCAGGATCATCTTCCTCGGGCTGGTGTATCTCTTCGTCTGGCAGGTGGCGCGCGCCATCGGCACGCATCTGGGGATCTCGGTGCGTCGCAAGCGCAAGGAGGGCACCCGGGTGCTCTTCGTCAGATCGGAGGGTCAGCAGGGACATGAGTTCGAGGTGGCCGACGTCGTCGTGATGGGCAGGTCGGACGAGACGGACGTTGTCCTCCAGGACCCCTACGCTTCTGAATTCCATCTGCGGCTGGTAGCACAGGAGAACGGTTTGATGCTCCACGACCTCGGCAGCACGAACGGGACCTACGTGAACGGGAGACGGGTCTCGGCGCCTACCCAGCTTCGTCGTGGCGACACGATCCAGGTGGGCAAGACCGTCATGGAGATCAAGTGACCTTCGAGGAACGTTTGGCACAAGCCGTCGGACTGCGCGAGGGCGACCGGGACGAGGAAGCCCGAGCCCTGCTCGTGCAACTCCATGCCGAGCGTCCCGACGATGCCGCCGTGAACCTCCAGTGCGCCTGGGTCCACGACAAGCTCGGTCTGGAGCGAGAGGCGATCGGGTACTACGAGGCCGCCCTACGACACGGTTTGGACGACGAGCCCCTCCACGACGCCCTCCTCGGGCTGGGGAGCACCTATCGGGCTCTCGGAGACTACGACGCCGCCCTGGACACCCTCACCAGGGGAGTAAACGAGTTCCCCGCCGACAACGGACTCCGAATCTTCCACGCCATGGCCCTCTACAACACCGGGCACGCCAAGAAAGCGTGTGAGACCTTGCTCACCGTGATCACAGAGACCAGCAAAGACCACGCCGTCATCCGCTACCGCGCCGCCATCAGCGAGTATGCGGCCGATCTGGACAGGACCTGGTCGTGAGGTACATCTGGGCAACGGCGACACACCCCGGCATGGTGAGGGACAACAACGAGGACTCCGTGTTCCCCACGTCCTCGGGTGACTCGGACGACTCCGTCCTGATCATCGTGGCGGACGGCATGGGTGGGCACGTCGCCGGCGAAGTCGCATCCCGCATCGCCATTAATGCCGCCGCCTCCAGTGACGTTCCCCCCGGTGACCGCGTCGCCGCCGGCAACCGCGCCATCAGAGAAGAGGTCGCCCGTGAGCCGAGTCTCGAGGGGATGGGCACCACGATGACGCTGCTCTCGATCGAGGACGGCAAGGCCACTGTCGGCCATGTCGGCGACAGCCGCGCCTACCTGCTCAGGGACGGCGAGCTGAAGCAGCTGACCGAAGACCACACTGTCGCTGCCGAGTTGGTCGCCATGGGTCAGCTGAGCCCCGAAAGGGCGGGCTCCCACCCGCAACGGCACATGCTGACGAGGACTCTGGGCCTCACCCGCTTCGTCAACGTCGACGAGATCGAAATCGAGATCCTCGACGGTGACCGAATCCTGCTCTGCTCCGACGGCCTGACCGAGATGGTCGACGACGGCACCATCGCCGCCACTCTCGCCGACGGGGCACCAGACGAGGTCGCCTGGGAGCTGGTCGAGCTCGCCAACCGCGCCGGTGGTGTCGACAACATCACCGTCGTGGTGGTCGCTGCCAGCGACTGATGGGCCGCACCACAGAAGGAGCGACCATCATCGCCGCCTCGTTGCTGGCGGCCTTCGGCGTGGCCCTGGTCAACTTCGCACGAGGGGGCACCGTGGATGCCCAGGCAGGGCTCACCTTCCTTGTCTTTCTCCTCGCATTCGGGGCGGTGCTGGCAGCGGTGCGGGCGTTCGCACCGCACGCCTCCCCACTCCTCCTACCCCCGGTCGCCGCCCTCATCGGGCTCGGCTTCATCGAGATCTACCGGCTGGACCCGGTGCGGGCCGGCCTGCAGAGGTGGTGGCTCCTCATCGCGGCAGGGATCGCCGCACTCGTCCTCTTCCTGCTGTCACGCGCCACCACCTCGATCCTGCGCCGATACCGGTATCTGATCCTCGTCGTCTCCATCGCCCTTCTCCTCCTGCCCAACCTGCCCAGCGATTGGGGGTTCGTGCTCAAGGGCCTCGAAGTCAACGGTTCGAGACTGTGGATAGTCGTCGACCTGAGATTCACGACGATGCAGTTCCAGCCCGCCGAGCTGGCCAAGCTGGGCATGGTCATCTTCTTCTCCGCCTATCTGGCCGACCACCAGAAGGCCCTGCGCGAGGCTCATCGTCGCCTGGGGCCTATGCGATTCCCGGAGCCGAGACAGCTGATACCCCTGTTGCTGGCATGGGGAGGGAGCATCCTCATCCTCGTCTGGCAGCGCGACCTCGGGGCCTCACTTCTCATCTTCGCCGGGTTCGTCCTCCTCCTATATGCGGCCACGGGGTCGGTCGGGTACCTGTTGACCGGGGGTCTGATGGCCGTCACCGGGGCGGTGGCCGCCGCCGCCGTCTTTCCCCATGTCCAGAGACGAATCACCGCCTGGCTCTCCCCCTTCGAGCACTACCAGGACGAGGGTTTTCAGATCGCCCAAGGGATCTTCGCCTTGGGAACAGGGAGCCTTTCCGGGGCAGGGCCCGGCCTGGGGCGGCCCGACCTCATCCCCAATGCCTCGACCGACTTCATCTTCGCCGCCGTGGGCGAGGAGCTGGGTCTGGCCGGCACGATCGCAGTCCTCGCCCTCTTCGCACTCGTGGTTGCGGTGGGTCTCGGCATCGCGTTCCGCAGCAGGGACACGTTCCGCAAGCTGCTCGCCGCCGGCCTGACCTTCGTGCTCGCGGTTCAGGTGTTCTTGATAATCGGCGGGGTCCTCCGCATCGTGCCTCTGACGGGCATAACCCTCCCCTTCATGTCGTATGGAGGATCTGCCCTGGTGGGGAACATGGTCCTGGTCGCCCTGCTCCTCCGCATCAGCCATGAGGAAGCAACATGAACGGCCCCATACGAAAGGTCGCCATCGGCATCTTCGCCTGCATGGCGATGCTGCTCGCCGGGGTCACGTGGTACCAGGTCGTGCAGGCCGAGACACTGCGTGAAGACCCCCTGAATCCACGACCGGCCCTCTCCGAGAGAGGTAAGGAGCGGGGATTGATCGTGACCATCGACGGCACCGTCGTGGCCCGCTCGGCCCCCGAGCCCGGCGACGAGCGCTCCTACATGCGTGAATACCCGATGGGCGCATCTTTCGCCCACCTTGTCGGCTACTCGTCGTTCCTGATCGGGAACAGCGGGCTCGAGGCCGCCTACTCGTCCGAGCTGCGTTCGCGGAGGGACCTGACCATCAGCGACCTGGTCGCCGCCATCCTGGGACGAGACCTGCGACCCCAGAGCATCGAGATCACAGCCGATCCCCGGCTTCAGCAGGCTGCGCTGGCCGCGCTCGGCGACAATCGCGGGGCTGTGGTTGCCCTGGACCCACAAACCGGCGCCATCCTCGCCGCCGTCTCCAGCCCCAGTTTCGACCCCAACCTCCTACTGGGCGATGACGCACCGGCCGTTTGGGACACCCTTCTCAATGACCCCGCCGAGCCCACCCGTGATCGGGGCACCCGCGAGCTGTACGCCCCCGGATCCACCTTCAAGACGGTCGTGGCCGCGGCTGCCCTCGACACCGGGACGGCAGGCCCGGGGACCACGTTCGACGATCCTGCC
>JBAVPF010000186.1:0-2502 GCA_049692815.1 Acidimicrobiia bacterium | reverse complement strand
GTCCCAATCGTGGGAGGCGACGAGGATCATCTCTTCGATGGCGACACCCATCACGTCGGCGGCGTGCCGGTACACGACTGCGTCGGGCTTGAATCTCCTCACCTCGTCGACCGAGATCACTCGGAGGAAGAGGTCGTCGAGACCGGCGTTCTTGATCTGGGCGCCGGCAACCTCGGTGCTCCCGTTGGTCAGGGCGATCATCTGATAGCCCTTGTCGTGGAGCCTGGTCACCCCCGGGATCACGTCAGGATGGGGTGGAAGCTCGCTCATGGGGGCGATCGCGGCGAGAGCGTCCTCCGCCCTGAGCCTCAACCCGCGGCGACCCGCCAGGTTGATCAGTGCCTCGGCGCCGATGTCGCCGAATGGCCGGTACTGGTCGAGGGCGTTGGCGATGAGTGAGCCGTGGAGCAACCTGGCGAACCACTCACCGATCGGCGGGTCGGCACCGAAGAGCGACTCGAGGCTGCGACGGATCGGCTCGAGGCTGAGCAAGGTCTCGTTGACGTCGAAGGCGATGAGCCGGGGTGTCGCCATACGGAAATGGTAGGGCCAGGAGCGGACGCGTCCAGCAAGTCGTCTATGTGGTGGGAAGAGCGCTGACGATCGCGGCGAGGGCGTCGTAGGTCCGCTCCCCCATGTGCTTGTCGTCCTCGTCGAGGAGATTGGCCATCACTTTGAGGGTCCATTCCATCAGAGACCTGTTGCGCAGGCCGGTGTGGGCCAACGTCCGCATCACCGACGGGTAGCCGATCAGCTTGACGAATATCCGCGCCATCTTGAAGTAGAGGCCGTACTCGTCCTGGAGACGCTGCGGGTATCTCTGGAGGACGCCCAGGTCATCCCTCCCCAGAGCGTCGCTCACGTACCCGGCGGCGATGCGCCCGGTCTCATAGGCATAGGAGATGCCCTCACCGTTCCACGGGTTGATGGCCCCGGCGGCGTCGCCGATGGTCAGCCAGTTGTGACCGACCAGCGGGCTCTTCGAGTAGGACATCGTCAGCTTGCCGCCCATCGGCTTGCTGAGACGGGACTCTTCGCTTAGCTCCCAGTAGGCGGGTGCGGTCGCGACGTAGTCGTTCATCATGCGTGTGGTGTTGACGCTCTTCCAATGCCGGAACGTGGACAGCAGCCCGACGCCCACGTTTACGGTCCCATCACCCAGCGGGAACACCCATCCGTACCCGGGCATCGTTGCCCCATTCGCGTCGCGCAGGTCGAGCTGGCTCTCCAGGAACGGGTCTTCGGACCTCGGCGAGGAGTAGTAGCCCCTGGCCGCCATTCCCAGCGGGTAGTCACGGCGGCGTGTGGTGCCCAGCTCCCTGCCGAAACGGTTCATCGACCCGTCGGCGATGATCGTCACGTCGGGTGTCACCACTTCCGAGCCGGCCCCGTTCGCCAGTGCGACCGAGGTGAGACGCCCCGCTTCGATGACGGGCATGGCCATGGTCTTCTCCCTGACCCGGACACCCTCCTTCTCGGCGAGTCGAGCCACCTGCTCGTCGAGATCCCGGCGCCGGATCACACCGCCCCAGTTGGGGAATCGCGAATGCTCCGGCCAGGGCATCTCGATCATCAGGTCGTCGCCCGCATAGGAGCGCAAACCGGTGACGCGATGGAACGCCGGCGTGTCGAAGTCGAATCCCATCTCCTGGAGCTGAAGGATGGCCCTGGGGGTCAGACCGTCGCCACACGTCTTCTCGCGCGGATACTCCTTTTTCTCGACGATGGTCACATCGAGTCCGTCACGGGCCATCCAGTAGGCCGCCGCCGACCCGGCGGGGCCACCACCGACCACCAGGACGGAAGGGGAAGAGGTCACCCCTGAATCGTAAAGCGTCGAATGGGGAACCAAGAAGCGCGGTTGTAACGTCGCCGCGATGAGCGGCCTCTCCCGCGCCACGGTCACGCGGCTTCCCCGCTACTTGCGGCTGCTCGACGACGTTCGGGAGTCGAAGAGCACCGTCAGCTCGGAGGAGCTCGCCGATGCCGCCGGGGTCCACTCGGCCAACGTGCGTCGGGACCTTTCGGACCTCGGCTTCCACGGGACGCGTGGTGTCGGCTATTCGGTGCCGGAGCTGCGAACGAGGATCCAGCGTGAGCTCGGGATCGAAGGCCGACGCAAGGTCGCCATCGTCGGAGCGGGGAACCTGGGCACCGCGCTGGCGCGCTACACCGGCCTCAGACAGCGGGGATTCGACGTGGTCGCCATCTACGACGTCGAGCCCGGCCGTGTCGGGAAACGGATAGGCGACCTGGTGGTGACCCACGGCGACAAACTCGAGAGCGACTGTCGCAACTCGCTCTTCGAGATGGCGATCCTGGCGGTCCCCGCCTCGGTCGCCCAGCGCGTCGCCGAGCGCCTCGTCGACGCCGGTGTCGCCTCGATCCTCAACTTCGCCCCGGTGCGGGTGACTGTGCCCGACGAAGTCCCGGTGCGTCAGGTCGATCTGTCCACGGAGCTACAGATCCTTTCCTATTACGGCTAGACGACTCGTCGTCTAT
>JBAVPF010000185.1:0-5555 GCA_049692815.1 Acidimicrobiia bacterium | reverse complement strand
CCCATCGCCATGAGATTCCGCGTCGACACTTTCACCGGGCTGGAGACAACGGTGGGATCTCTTCACAAAGAGGACAGCGACCGTGTCGACAGAGTGGCCGCCGAGTGCAACGCACGACTCGATCTCGACCGACGTCTCGGCGTCTACCAGAGAGAGCACCCGCTCACACCGTCCCACCGACAGAAGCTGGTGGACGACTTCATCACATGTGCTCAGAAGGTTTCCGCCGAGATGGCGAACCGGGTGGCCGAGGCCAACCTGGACACACAGACGGCGATCGAGAGGTTCATGTCGGCCCTGCATCCGCATACGTCAGAGCTCAGCGGAGCCGAGCTGGTGGCGATCAGCGATTGCCACGCCGAGATGACCGGCCCGCAGACCGTGTTCGACGACGGTTACCCCTGCTTCACGCCCTAGATCTCATTGATCTACTCGTGACCGGGCTCAATGGAGGAGGCCGCGTGCAGAGACCGGCTTTTGGCACCGACTGATGGTCCGTCTCGTGCCAGGCGGAGAGCCTCGGAGCCGTACCACAGGTAGGCAATGGCGAACATCACCCGTTGCACGACGCCGGCGACGCCGGCGAAGTTGAACATGACGGGCGGAACCACCAGCGCGACGCCCAAAGCAATCCAATCGAAGACCCGCACGAGGCTGGTGCCCGGGCCACGCCGAAACGTCACCAGCAGCACGCCCACGATGAAACTCATCCCCACCGCGAAAGACGCAATCGAGTGGAGGGTGTCCTCGAAGACGTCGTACGGGGTGTCAAGCCACGGCATGTGCGAGAAGACCGCGGCAGCGATCATGGAGACACCCCAGACACGATGGGCGATCCGGCCCCAGATTCCCCAGCGGTCGCCGGCGATCGAAGCCAGTAGAAGGACTGCCAGACCGAACATCAGGAATCCGAGCCGCGCCAACCAGGCCCCTTCAACCCCCTGGGCCGCCGATTCGCTGATCGAGTGCTCGACGATCGAATACGAAGACGGCATCAAGAGAGGCGCTATCAGCACCGACACGACCGATGCGAAGAGAAGGAACAGAACCAAACCGGCTTCCGCCCTACGGCCGGTGATCCCCGGCGGGCGGCCGCGATCGAAGCTCGAGATGTCACTCATTCGTCGAATCCTCTTGGTCGGTCGGCTCCAGGATGAACACACTGCGCTCCCCGGTGGCCGCGTGGTGGTCGGACAATGCCGGCCACACCTCGGTCAGGGCCTGGAACCATCGTTCCAACTCCTCCCCCTCGAGCTCGCGGGCCCTGACCTCGAACTCCTTTCTGCGGACTACAACACGTCCCCGCCCCGCAGCCCTCAGATTGAGGACCCACGGGTTGCGGCGTTCCCCTTTGGGTCGAGCGTTACCGACGATGTAGCACTCACCTTCGTTCACGTAGATCAATGGGATCGTGTGTTCCGAGCCGGAACGGCGGCCCACGACCTTCAGCAACAGGGTCGGCACGAAAAAGCTGGTGACGGGTGGGAAACGCCCCTTGGAGAACCTGACCACGGAGCGGTCGAACGGGCTGATGATGTGTCTTGTGATCCACAGGAATGCGGGGTGGGATCCCAGCCTCACGAGTCGGGATCGGGGCCTGGCTGAACCGGCCGAAGGTTGTTCCGACATCACATCACGAACCTACGGGGTCATAGCATTGATGGACCAGGGGCACATGGCGGATTCCTGGTGCGGCACGAATCACATCCGAGCCGGCATTCGCCGGCAGGAGAGCCCCACACGCGCAATCCGACTTTCGCTATTCCGTTCCGGTCGATATCGAGTAGATTCATCCATGGGATGGCTCAATTCACGGGGCGGCTTCAAAGCCAGTCGCTGATACCTACCACTGTGTGGATGGACATCGGCGAGGGAAGACTGCGTATCTCGGCGGGACGCCGGCATATCGGCTCGTGGTCTCTCGAGGGCGTGGAAGCGGAACGCACATCGATCTACAAGTTCTCGCTGGACATCGAAGGGGAGAAGTTCGAGTTCTACCCGGACGACCCTTCGACCTTCTCCGACTCGATCGGCGCGATCATCGACCTGACCGAGTCCAAGGGCCGGTTTGGCCTGCGCCGGCGCATAGAACAGACCTACACCTAGTCACCAAACGGCACGTCGGTGCCACAATTGGGCTCATGGTAAAGACCATCGTTCGTCGCGGCGTACTCACAGGGGCTGCCATCGTCGGGCTCGAGGCCGCCTATGCCATCTTGAGACCCTCACCCGACCTCCCCAGCTACGACCCCACCGGCGAGTTCGGTGACCCCAAGAACCCGTTGCTCAAGGTCGCCGCGTTGGGCGACTCCTCGATCATGGCCCCCGGAGTCGACGATGCGGACGAGATCTGGATCTCCCTCGTCTGCCGGAGGCTCGCCGAGCAGCGCCACGTGGTGTTGCAGTCCTTCGCGGTCGGCGGAGCCCGCGCCAGAGACGTCCTGGCCGAACAGGTCGACGCCGCCATCGCCTCCCGACCCGACCTGATCTTTCTCTCCGTCGGTGCCAACGACGCACTCAAAGGCGTCTCTCTGACCAGCTTCAGCAGAGACCTCGATCTGATCGTGGAGAGATTGAGCGGCACCGACGCAAAGATCGTTCAGAGCGGAGTCGGCGTGCTCGGCATGATCCCCCGGCTCTACCCGCCCCTCAGCACCTTGATGTCCTGGCGTGCCGAACGCTTCGACGGCGCCCACCGTCATGTGGCTGCGCGATACGGGACCTCGGTGGTCGATCATCGCTCCGACAACGTGGCTCTCTGGTATTCGGACCGCTCTCTGTGGGCAGACGACCTGTTTCATGTCAGCGCCGCCGGTCACGCCCGCTGGTCGGAGACGACGTGGCGGACACTTGGCCCGCTGATGAACGGCTCGAGTGAAACGGGCTGAAGGCCTGTCCATGATGGCCGGGGCTCGTTCGGGGCATCTCGGCACCGTTCGCCCCGACGGGCGGCCCCACGTGGTCGTGGTCACCTTCGCCGTAGCCGACGGGAACATCGTGACCGCCATCGACCACAAGCCGAAGCGCACCGAACGACTGCAACGTCTGGTCAACATCGAAGCGAACCCGTGGGTCACGTTCCTGGTCGACCACTACGAGAACGACTGGAACCGGCTGTGGTGGGCACGCGCCGACGGGCCGGCCTCCATCCACACCTCGGGCGAGGCTCGAGACGCCGCCATCGAAGCTCTGTCGGCCAAGTACGACCAGTACCGCGGTCGGCCCCCGGAGGGACCGGTCATCGTCATCGAGCCCGACCGGGTCATCTCCTGGTCGAGCACTCCATGACGCCTTCCTCGGTGGCCAGCCACCCGACCCGGCGGTCGTGCCCCTCCATTGGCACGGCGTCGACCACCCGGGAGAGAGTCGTCACACCGATGGCCCGAGCGTCCTCCCGCTTGGCCGACAACACCCTGTCGTAGAACCCTCCCCCGTTGCCCAGCCTGCCGCCGGCCCGGTCGAAGGCGACACCCGGGACCAGGAGGACGTCGAGCTGGTGAACGGGCGTGACCACACCCTCGTCGGCGGGCTGTTCCATCCCGAAGCGGTGAAGCTCGCGGGTCACCGCCCTGTCCCGGAAGGTGAGCGACCTGTCCGGCTCGACACGGGGCAGGACCCATTGCCATCCGGGAAGGAGATCGAAGAGCGGTGACAGGTCGACCTCCGCCGGCATTCCCAGGAAGGCGGAGATGGTGCCGGGCAGCCGTGGCGAGAGCCAGGCCCGCAGACCTTCGACAACTGCTGCGTTCGTCTCCGGGCTGACCGCGTCGAGACCTCTCATTTGCTGTCTCAAGGCCGTCTTGTCCATCAGGCCAGCGTATTGCCCCACCGCTACTCTCGCCTGATGCGCTGGGCAGTCACGTTGCTACGCACCGTGCTCACCTGGACCGTCGGAGTCCTGGTCACCATCATTGGCGCCCTCATCGTCCTGCTTCTCGTGTTGGTGAGCCCGTCGTCACCGATGATCGAGAGCACCATCCGCTGGTGGAGCCGGATGTGGCTCATGGCATCCGGGACCAAGCTCAAGATCAGAGGCCAGGAGAACGTCGACCCCGGACGGTCCTACGTCGTAGTGGCCAACCACCAGTCGACCCTCGACATCATGGTCTGCTTCCTGGCAGTCCCGCTGCCCATCCGTTACCTGGCCAAGAAGGAGCTGTTCCGGATCCCGCTGCTGGCCCAGGCGATGCGAGCCGTCGGGATCATCGAAGTCGACCGGGCCGCCCGGTCCGCGGTGCACAACTCGGTCAATCGTCAGGCCAAAGATCTGATAGCCCACAATCGCAGCCTGATCATCTACCCCGAGGGCACCAGACCGCGGGACGGGGTGCTGCGGCGCTTCAAGAAGGGCGCCTTCACCATGGCGATAGCCAGCCAGCTCCCGGTGCTGCCCCTCTCCATGCACGGGACATACGAGGCGGCGGTGCCGGGAAAACCTTGGTTCAGGGGAGGCCCGGTGTCGGCGGTGATCGACCCCGCCATCGAAACGGCGGGGATGACCCATGCCGACGCCGACGCCCTGAGAGACGAGACCTACAGGATCATCTCCGGCCGCGTCGGGGAAATGGGCGGCGCCATCAGCTGACGTATTGGTCAAGGAGGCCGTGACTGGTCCGATAAAACACCGGAAATCGGAAGGTCATGAGCCGACCACCCAAATCCCCCGCAACCGACAAGAGAAAAGCGACACTCCGCCGGGAGATCCTGGGCGGAGCCTTTGTGATCCCCCTCACGCTCATCGTGACCCTGGGGGCAATCACCTATTTCTTGGCGCGCACCACACAGAGCGAGCAAGCCCTGCGCACTCTGGAGACGGTGACCACCATCCAGGAAGAGCGCGTCAACGCCTACATCGCATCGGGTGACTCCAGCCTCGCCCTGATCATGTCACGACGGACGATGAAGACCGCCATCGCCTTCTATCAGCCGACGCGCGACGCCCGTTTCCGCGCCGAGGCGGTGCGAGCCCTCTACGACGGTGTCAGCGCGACACCAGACTTCACGTCGGTCACCGTCTACGACAGCGACCTCGAGCCGCTTCTCTATGCCGGCTCGGTCGAGAGCCAGCCGGTCATCCCCTCCGAGTTCGTGGAGGCGGCGGCCCAGGGTGTCGCCCATGGGAGAGTCGTGGAAACCGACGGTGAGATCCCGGTCAACCTCGTGGGAATGCCGATCACCATCGACGGGCGATTCGTCGGCGTGGCCGTGGCGGGTCAATCGATGGGCTTGCTCTACGACCTGACGTCAGATGTTGCCGGTCTGGGTCGAACCGGTGAGACGGTCCTCGTCCAGAAGGTCGACGACAAGATCGTCCCCATAACGCCGATCCCCCTCGACATCGCCGACGAAGACACCGAGACCCGAATCCTGGAGGGCGATCTACTCGACCTCGCCGTCGAAGGCACCGAGTCGCGGTCGACCGACGCGGTCGACTACCGCGGCGAGAGAGTCTACGTCTCCACTCGATACATCGACAGCTCCGGATGGGGCATGGCGGTGTTTCAGGATGCCGGGGAGATCCTGAGCCCGTTGAACACCCAAGGCCTGGTGCTGGG
>JBAVPF010000184.1:0-2127 GCA_049692815.1 Acidimicrobiia bacterium | reverse complement strand
TCACCATCGGCCAAGGCGGCGGCCAGGAGTGACGGGTCCATGTTCCAGGTCTCCCGATCGGAGTCGATGAACACCGGCTCGGCACCTGTGTATCGGATTGCGTTGGCGGTGGCCGAAAAGGTCAGGGTCGAGACCAGGACCCGATCTCCAGGCCCGATATCGCTGAGCAGGAGGGAGAGATGAAGGGCGGCCGTGCCACTGGACAAGGCGACACAGTGGGCTCGCCCGGTGACGGCGGCCAGCTCCTCTTCGAATGCGTCCACCTCGGGCCCGAGAGGGGCGATCCACCCGCCGTCGAGGGCGCGGTTGATCGCTTCCCGGTCTCCCGGGACGAGGTCGGGTGGGGATAGATAGGTCCGGCTCATCGATTGGGGACGAGGCTAACTGTGGGACCCGGGATATCGACCCGCGTCATCGAGTTTCGATGGGTGCCTTGAGCACGACGATGTTCGATGTGTCGTCCAGGACCATGAAGGCATCCGCTACGGGGCCGTCGAGCCAACCGGCGTCGGGGCCACGCTTGTCCACGACCACGTACTCGGCACCGATCTCGACGAGGGTGGCGATCGACTCCTGCAGCGTGTAGCCATCCTCGAAGAACGAAGTGGCGATCTCGGCCTGCTCCCGCTCGTCGGGGAAGGCGAGGAAACTCGGATCTATGGCCGTGTAGGTGGAGCGCCCCGCATAGCCTTCCACCCACCATCCGATGGGATTGCCGTGGTGCCCCGTCGCCGCAACCACCAGGTCTCCGGGTTGAGACACTTCGTTCAGATGGTCGAGTGCCGCGATCTCGGGGGTGTCCACAACTCGATACCAGTCGGTGGCCGTCGAGTAGAGGCTCAGCCCGCCAGCCACGAGAGCAGCCACCAAGGAGAACCCGCCGACCAGCAGAAGCCGATGCCCCGTAGCCCCAAAACGGGCGGGAGAACGACGTGTTCCCGTTGATGGTCGCAAATACTCGTTCACAGCCGCGAAGCCGACGACAGCCAACAGCACCAGCCCCATCTGACTCACCATCAGGGAACGGGGCTCACCGGTCACGATGAACAGACCGACACTCGAGATCGCCCAGGACGACCCGACCGCGATTGTGGCTGCGACGTGTTCTGGCCAGAACCTGAAGAAGAGAACAGAGATGCCCGCCACAGCGACTATCGCCCAGGGATACGGGGCATCTCTGACCGCGAACAGCACGGCGTCCAGGCGACTCAGGCCGTTTGGGTTGATGGTCGGTTGAAACCCGGCTAGCGAGCCTTGGATGAACCCCAAGGCAGAGAAAGCCAGAACGGGAACGGCCACCATCAGCCCGGTGCGAAGACTCCGGCTTCGCTCACCGCTACGGGGATCCGTCATATACAACTGGTGTGGAACGGCGATGAGGAGGGCGATGCCGAGCAGGCCGCCGACCATGGTGTGGGTCAGCAAAGTTAGGACACAGAAGACCAGCCCCACCCACAAATGCCGACGGTGTCTCGTGTTGAGGTAACCCAAGACCATGAACGTGGCGACGATCCCGAAGCCCATCGCCATCAGCTGTGGGTAACCGCCCCACGCGTAGGCCTCGAGCATGGAGCCTGTCGCGGCCACGACAACCGAAGCGGCCAGAGCATAGAGACGTCCAAGCGTGCGGACACAGAGATAGGCCGAACCCACCAAGGACAGCTCTGCGAGGATGGCGACGATCACGAGCGCGGTGATCTTGTCGCCGACGACTGCTGTGGTTACGCCAAGCAGGGACGAAACGAACGGGGGATACGTGACATCAGCCGACATCACCCCTTTCCCGAAGAACTCGTCGGCGAGAGCCAACCAGTTGCCACCGTCGCCACCGCTGGGGACCCTCCCTGGCACGGCGAGATGGAGCGCGACGACCCCAACACCGATCAAGACAAGAAGCACTGCATCACCCGGCCAGGCCGCCCACAACAACATCACCCTTTGCCCCAGACGCGTTGGCACGCGCACGGGCGCAACAGATCCGATGTGTGCGTCGCTCTCCACGAGTGCCAAGGACTCCTGTCTTCCGGGCAACAGAGTGCTGCCAAATTAATCCATGGCAGAGGTAGTCACACAAAGGCTCTCTGGTGATTGCGACACCGCATGCACAGCCCCTGCCCACATCTAAGG
>JBAVPF010000183.1:0-4521 GCA_049692815.1 Acidimicrobiia bacterium | reverse complement strand
CTCTCCGTGTTCACCCCGGTCCAGCCGATGTTGGCGAAGACCGCTGATTCCGCCGCCGAGGCCATCGAGACTCTGGGCGAGGCGATCGTCGAGGCCAAGTTGGACGGGCTGCGGATACAGGTGCATCGGGTCGGTGGCGACGTCGCCGTCTTCTCCAGGAACCTGCGTGACATCACCTCGGAGTTGCCGGGGGTCGTGGAACAGGCCCTGGAGTTGGACAATGCCTCGTTCATACTCGACGGCGAAGGGCTCATGATTGCCGGCGACGGGAGACCCCGGTCGTTTCAAGACACCATGAGTCGTCCGGGTGGAGGGCGCTCGCGACTGCTGCGAGGAATCTTCTTCGACCTGCTGGCCATCGACGGTGACGATCTGATCGACAGCCCATTGCTCGACCGCCGGGCGGCCCTGGAAGCGTTGGTGCCGGCTCGAGATCGGGTGAGGTCCATCGTGACCGATGACGCGGCGAAGGCAGAGGAGTTCTTCCGGGAGTCGACGGCGAACGGCTTCGAGGGTGTCGTGGTCAAAGACCCGAACCAGCCCTATGAGGCGGGTCGACGTGGATCAGGGTGGCTCAAGGTGAAGCCGACCCACACTCTCGACCTCCTGGTCCTCGCAGCCGAATGGGGCTCTGGGCGGCGGAGCGGCCGGCTCTCCAACCTGCACCTCGGGGCGCTCGGGCCGGACGGGGGCTATGTGATGCTGGGCAAGACCTTCAAGGGCCTCACCGACCAGATGCTGGAATGGCAGACCGCCGCATTCCTCGAGATCGAAGACCACCGCGAGGGTCACGTGGTGTTCCTCGAGCCACAGATCGTCTACGAGATAGCCTTCGACGGGGTGCAGAGAAGCAGTCGCTACCCCGGTGGAGTCGCACTCCGCTTTGCCCGTGTGAAGAGGTACCGGGACGACAAGTCACCAGAGGAAGTCGACACATTGGAGACGGTTCGCTCCTTCCTGCGCTGAGCCTCCGGGAACCGAAACGGGTAGCTCGCCCATCCAAGCCAGAGACATGGCGACGAGGAGTGAGCAGATGCGGCACAGAGCGAGGATCTCGAGTCTGGCAATCGGTTTGGCGTTGACCACCGGTGCGTGTGCCCCTGGAGCCCTGGTCGAGAACACCCTTTCTGCCCGGCCCCTGATCGACCAGCAACCGGTCCGCTCCGTCGCTCTCGCCGGCTTCGACGCGTGTGCCGAGTTCCTCGACTACGTGAAGAGCCACGCACTCGACCTGGTGGGGCCGTACGGCCTGGAGGGCTATCAGATGCCCCCGTGGTCGGCGCGTCTCGGGGCGATCGTGGAAGAGGACATGGCGATGACGACCATGGCCGGCTCCGCCGCCGCGGACCCCACGTTCTCCGGGACCAACGTGCAGGTGAACGGTGTCGACGAGCCCGATCTGGCCAAGACCGATGGGAGTCGGATCGTCGTGGTGTCCGAGGGCTACCTCATCGTCGTCGATGTTTCGGGCCCTGAGCCCGTGGAGACCGGTCGTCTCCTGTTGGGAGATGCCTCTTATCAATCGCTGTTCCTCTCCGGCGACAGAGCGCTGCTCTTCGGGTCCTCGTGGAACCCGGGACCGGTGCCGCTCGGTGTCGAGAGCGACGTCGCCAGGTTCGCTCCGGTGTCCGGCTCGCCGACTTTGGAGATCGTCGAAGTGGAGCTCGGGGGTGAGCCCAGGGTGGTCCACACGATGAGCATCGACGGCTCGTTCATCTCCGGACGCATGATCGACGGGGTGGTCAGGCTCGTCAGCACCTCCGGCCCGGTCGGCTTCGAGTGGAGCTACCCGTCCGGGACCGGTCTGCGTGCCGAGCGCAAGGCCATCGAGGAGAACAAGGAGATCGTCCGCAAGTCCACCAAGGACAACTGGATTCCGTACTACGTGGTGGCCGACGGGGACGGGAACGTCGTCGACGAGGGCACCCTCTTCGATTGTGACCGGGCGGCTCACCCTGACGAGTTCTCCGGTCTCAACATGCTCTCCATCCTCACCATCGACCTCTCCAACGGGCTCGACGTGGCTGACGCAACGGGTGTCCTGGCCAACGGTGAGACGGTGTACGCCTCTGAGGACAGCCTCTACGTCGCAACTCAGAATTGGCAGGTCTGGAGATTCCTCGGCGGGATGGTGAGCGATGAGCCCGATGGTCCCGAGACCGAGATACACAAGTTCGACATCTCCGATCCACGGATGACGTCCTACTCGGCCAGCGGGTCGGTCTCCGGATATCTGTTGAACCAGTTCGCTTTGGACGAGAACGACGGCTACCTCAGGGTGGCGTCCACGACCACACCCACGGGATGGGGAAGCTCACCCGACTCCAACTCGAGGGTCACGATCCTCGACCAGTTTGGCGAGCGTCTTCTCAGTGTTGGAATGGTGGACGGCTTGGGAGAGACAGAGCAGATCTACTCGGTCCGGTTCGTGGGCGATGTCGGCTACGTGGTCACCTTCCGTCAAACCGACCCGCTCTACGTGATCGATCTCTCCGATCCCCGTGCACCTGAGATGGTCGGCGAGTTGAAGATCCCCGGGTACTCGGCCTATCTCCATCCGCTGGGGGACGGTCTGTTGATGGGCGTCGGTCAGGACGCAACCGAAGGCGGGCGTGTCGAGGGCACCCAGGTATCGATCTTCGACGTGAGCGACCCGTCCAATCCGCGCCGGCTCGACACCTTCACTCTCGACAGCGGGAGCAACTCGGAGATCGAGTACGACCACCACGCCTTCCTCTACTGGGATGGTCTCGCCGTCATCCCGGTGCAGCAGTATTGGTGGGACGAGAAATCCGATTCGGTGTTCATGGGTGCGATCGCACTCCGGGTCAGCGAGGACGGCGATCTGGTGAAAGCGGGTGAGATAGTTCATCCCGGTGGTGACGACGAGAACTGGGATGGGCGGGCTCAGATCCGTCGAAGCCTTGTGGTCGGCGACTCCGTCTACACCGTGTCTTCGAAGGGGCTGATGAAGAACGACCTCGACACGCTGGACGAGGAGGGTTGGCTCGACTTCTGATCGGGGAGTCCGGACAGGCGCACCCGCAGCTCAGAAAACGGCATAATCGGCGGATGATCTCATCTGTTAGCCCCACCGACGGGCGAGTCGTCGCCGAGTACGAGGAGACCTCGCCGGCCGACGTCAAGAGACACATCGACATTGCCGTCGCCCTGCAACGGCAATGGGAGGGCGTGGCCCTCACCGACCGCGCAGTCCCCATGCGCAGACTAGCGGACCTCCTGGAGGCCAACCGCGACCAGCTTGCGATCCTGATGGCCGACGAGATGGGCAAACCGGTGGCCCAGGGCGTCGGTGAGGTGGACAAATGCGCCTGGGTCTGTCGTCACTACGCCGACAACGCGGAGCGGATTCTGGCCTCGATGGACATAGAGGCCGACCGGGCCAAGTCGTACGTCGCCTATCGCCCGCTCGGTGTCGTCCTGGCGGTGATGCCGTGGAACTTCCCCCTCTGGCAGGTCTTTCGTTTCCTGGCCCCTGCGCTCATGGCGGGCAACGGAGGTCTCCTGAAGCACGCCTCCAACGTGATGGGGTGTGCGGTGTGGGTGGACCGGCTCTGTGTCGAGGCGGGATTCCCCGACGGCTTGTTCCGCTCCCTCGTGGTCCCGTCCAGCCGCGTGGACGAGGTGTTGGAGCATCCGGGGGTGGTGGCCGCCACTTTGACCGGCTCCGATCCGGCCGGACGCGCCGTGGCATCCAAGGCCGGGTCCCTCCTCAAGAAGACGGTCCTCGAGCTGGGGGGGTCCGATCCGTACGTTGTGCTCGCAGATGCCGATCTCGCCAAGGCGGCCGAGACCTGTGCCACGTCACGTCTGATCAACGGAGGCCAATCGTGTATCGCGGCCAAGCGCTTCATCGTGGAGCGGCCGGTAGTCGACGAGTTCAGCGACCTCCTGACCGCGGGTCTGGCCAAGGCGGTGATGGGTGATCCTAGAGACGCGGGGACGACTCTCGGCCCCATGGCTCGAATGGATCTCCGTGACGATCTGCACCACCAGGTGCGGCGATCGGTGGATGCGGGCGCGACGTTGGCACTCGGTGGTGTGGTGCCCGACGGCCCGGGAGCGTTCTACCCGCCGACGGTCCTGACCAATGTCACCGAGGGAATGGCCGTGTACCACGAAGAGACGTTCGGCCCCGTGGCCGCGGTGATCGCCGCCGACGACGTCGACGACGCGGTGCGTATCGCCAACGACACCGAGTTCGGTCTCGGCGCCGCGATATTCACATCGGATCTCGAGCTGGGGGAGGAGGTGGCCCGGGATCGACTCCAGGCGGGAGCCTGTTTCGTGAATTCCTTCGTGGCCTCAGATCCGAGACTTCCCTTCGGCGGCATCAAGAGCAGCGGCTACGGGCGCGAGTTGTCCGATCTCGGGATGCGAGAGTTCCTCAACGCCAAGACGGTGGTGGTCGCCTAGGAGACTTTGCGTAGCCGCCCTCTGGCTAGGTCGCGACGGGCCCTTCCCATCTCGGGGGACATCTCGAATGAGATGTGCCCGCAC
>JBAVPF010000182.1:0-3261 GCA_049692815.1 Acidimicrobiia bacterium | reverse complement strand
GGGATGTGGTGCACTGCTGGCGTCCGCCGGCGCCGGCAACGCTGCGCTCTTCGCTCTGAGCGGCGCCGTGGGCGGGGGAGTGCTCGCCTCCCTGGGGTTCTATCACGTCACCCAGACCGTGGCGGTGAGAATCAGCCCCCGCTTCGAGGACCGGGCGATCGCCGTCTTGACGATCTGGGGAGCGTTCGCCAGCGCCATCTACATCCCGGTCACCGCCTGGTTGGTGAGCGTGCTCGACTGGCGGGCGACGCTGCGGTTGCTTGCCGTCTCGACGGCACTTGCCCTGGTTGCCGGTGCGGTCGCGATCGACACCGGCAGGCATGCGGATGCGAGCCGTCCCTCGATCGTCAAAGACGTCGGCAAGTCGGTCCGATCGGCCGAGGCGCGACGTCTGTTGGCGAGCCAGGCGCTTGCAGGAGTCGGGGTGGGAACCATCCTCGTCTACCAGGTGCCGGCCATGACCTCGGCGGGCCTGGCTCTGGCCGCCGCTTCCTTCTGGGCTGGTTTTCGCGGATTCGCCCAATTGGGCGGGCGTCTCCCACTCATGCCACTCGTAGGGCGGCTGGGAGTCGTCAACACGCTCAGACTGGCCTACGTCGCCATCGCAGTTGGGTCGCTGGCTCTCGCGTTCTCGGGCAACCAGGTGCTGGCCGCCACCTATGCGATCGTCGCCGGCTTTGGGATCGGGGCGGTGTCGCCCCTCATCGGGATGTATTCCAGGGACGTGTTCGGCCAGGCGAGCCTGGGCACGGCCATGGGCCTAGTCAGCCTTGCGTTTCTCCTGGCGAGCGCGGTGGGGCCGGTGGCGGCGGCATCGGTTGCCGATGCGACCGGCTCGCGGGCCATACCGGTCGCGGTCAGTGCCGTGATCGTTGCTCTGGCTGCCGTCATCGTCCGAACGAAGGACTGAAGGAGTACTGGGCGGATTCGGCGATCTGGGTGTACCCGATTCGTCGGTAGATGGAGTTGGACGTCGGGTTGGCGAGATCGGTGTACAGGAAGCAGAAGCGGTGACCGTTGTCGAGCACCATTGGGACTGTTCTGCCACCAGACGTGTGGCATGGCCCTGCCGGCGATGGGCCGGCGCCGTGTACACAGGCCCGACACGTATCCCATGCGGCGTCGGCCCCGTGTGGCCACTCAGCGCCGCCGGCACCCCGTCCACTTCATACAGCCAGAGACCGGCCTCACCCGGAGGACCGCAGAGACGATGCTCCACCAGCCGCTCCGCCGCGCCCTGGTCGACATGCCCCACCGCTTCCTCCTGAAAGGCTATCTGCCGGGCGATCAGCAGGTCTCGGTCGGCATCGGAGGCAGGGCGCGGGGAGCCCGGGTCCGGTGGGCGGGCTCACGCGGCTCAGTTTGAAGACACCTTGGCGCATCGTCTGACGAGCGTCTTCCGGTCGGGCCTCCACGAAGACGTCGATCGCCGGTACGTTGCCGATCACCCCCGGCAACGCTCCGAGACTGTCGGCGAGGAACTGCACTGCGAGGGGATCGAGAGGGACCGCGAGTATCAGGTTGTGCGGCGGGGTCTGGACGGCCGCCGCCACCACATGGCCTTCGGTTCGGACGACCCAGCCGTGAAACTCCTCATAGGTCGTCGTGGAGGCAGCCACGGCGCTGACACCGAGCGCGAGGTTGTTGGCGGCCTCGTTCTCCAGCAGCAGCGGGTCGGCGAGGCGCCGAAAAGCCACGGCGTCATCGAGCCGTACCAGCTCCATGACCGGAGGCTATCCGTGCTCAGGCGGTGGCGTCAGCCTCGATCGTCGCGGCGAGACGCTCGATGAGATCGACGACCCTATTGGAGTAGCCCCACTCGTTGTCGTACCAGGACATGACCTTCACCAGGTTGCCCCCGAGCACCTGGGTGCCACTGGCGTCGAAGATCGAAGAGTGCGGGTTTCCAATGATGTCCGTGGAGACGATGGGGTCCTCTGTGTACTCCATGATTCCCGCCATCGGGCCTTCGGCAGCCGCTTTGACGGCGGCGTTCACCTCGTCGACGGTGACTTCCTTCTCCAACTCGACGACGAGGTCGACGGTGGAGCCGTCGGGCACCGGGACACGCATGGCGATGCCATCCAGCCGTCCCTTCAAGTCGGGAAGCACCTCCCCGACGGCCTTGGCCGCACCGGTGGTGGTCGGGATGATGTTCTCGGTGGCGGCGCGGCTGCGGCGAAGATCCTTGTGAGGTACGTCGGCGAGCCGCTGGTCGTTGGTGTAGGCGTGAACGGTGGTCATCACGCCCTTCTTGATGCCGAACGAGTCGTCCAGCACCTTGGCCAACGGCGCCAGGCAGTTGGTGGTGCATGATGCGTTGGAGACCATCAAGTCGCCGCTGTCGAGCTGGCCATCGTTGACCCCGAGGACGATCGTCTCGTCTATCGCGTCTTTGGCCGGGACCGTGAGGATCACGCGTTTCGCCCCGGCATCCAGGTGCTTCTGAAGCGAGGCTCGGTCACGGAACACGCCGGTCGACTCGATCACGATGTCCACGTCGAGCTCGGCCCAGGGGAGCCGGGCAGGGTCACGCTCGACGAGCATGCGCACTTCGCGGCCTCCCCAGCTCATCACCCCGTCCTTGGCGGTGACCTCCTCGTCGAATCGTCCCATGACCGAGTCGTACTCGAGCAGGTAGGCGAGGATCTCGTCGTCGGAGAGGTCGTTGATGGCTACCACTTCGATCCCCGACTCGGGCCGGGAGGCGATGATCCTGAAGACGGCTCGGCCGATTCGGCCGAAGCCGTTGATGGCGACTCTGGTCATTCTGAACCTCCTGAGGCGATGCGGGCCGCGACTTCGACGGCGCGGTGGGAGTACCCCCATCCATTGTTGAACCACGTGATCGTCTTCACCAAGTTCTCTCCGGTGACCAACGTCGCCAGACTGTCGAAGATGCCCGAGTGTGAGTCGAGCCTCACGTCTGAGGAGACGATTGGGTCGTCGACGTATTCGATGATGTCCTCGAAGTCCGACGCCACCTTCTCCTTGACCGCGGCATTGACCTCCGCGGCGGTCACCGGGTGCGCGGTCTCGGCCACCATGTCGACGGTGGATCCGTCTGGCACAGGGACGTTGAGGGCGGTGACCATGATCTTGCCGGTGAGGCCGGGGAGCGCCTGGGTGATGATCTCCGCCGAGTTGGTCTCTGCCGGGATGATGTTCTCACCCGCCGCCCGGCTGGTGCGGAAGGCCTCGGTCGGCACGTCAGCGAGACGGCCCGAGTTGGACATGGCCTTCACGACGGTCATGTAGACC